>CAZOUM010000013.1:0-52145 GCA_964582985.1 uncultured Pirellulales bacterium
TTTTTCCTCCCCCCCCAAACCAGAGAGCAATTGTTGTGCCGAACAGAATTGTAAATTTTTACCAATTTTTACCAAAAAGCGCGCATTTTTGCAAATTTCTTACCACTTTTTACGCATTTTTACCAATTTTTTACCAAATTTTTCTTGCCTATTTTACCCAAACCCCACAAACTAACCCAACCGCCCCCATTTTTCGCTCAAAAACAACGATTGCCCCCAAAATCAGTGAGATTTATACCCCAATTTCCCCAATTTCAGATAATTTCAATCAGTAATTCTTCCCAGCAGCCGCTGCAAAAGCTCCATCGGCAGGCCCATCACGTTGGTCAAACTGCCCTCAATTCTTTCAATAAACTCGTCCCCCTCTTCCTGGATTGCGTAAGCCCCAGCCTTATCCTGCCAGAATTTACTCTTGATATGCTCAGCTATCTGCTCGTCGCTAATTTTCTTCGGATAAACCGTCGTGCTATCACTCTCGACAATCTCGGTGCAGTCGGTTAACCTGACAATTGCAACAGCGGTTATCACCTTGTGAGGTTTGCTGAACAGCTTTCTCGTAATCCGCTCCGCCTCTCTTGCATCGCTCGGCTTGCCGATTATCTCTCCATCGAAATCAACAACCGTATCGGCACCGATAACCAAACAGTCCGGGAATTTGCCCGCTACATTTTTTGCTTTCGCCAGGGCCAGCCGTCCCGCATACTCACGGGTACTGGCCTTCTCGACCAAAAAAGCCGACTCGTCAATCTCCGGGATAGAAACTGTAAATTCATAGCCGGCCTCGGCCAACAACTGTTTCCGCCGAGGCGAACCAGATGCAAGAACAATAGAATGGCGGGGTTGTTCGGACATTAGTCTTTGGTCTTTAGTCTTGCCTCTTGAGTCTGATGCGATAGACTATCTTCCGGCAAAAAGCCAGATACTCCTGCTCGATTTGCTCGAAATCGCTGCTGATATACTCTTTAAATAACAGCAGGCCCACCATCCTGTTCCACCGGACGGTCAGCGGGATATTTCTATCCGCTGCGACCCTTTTGCCTACCTCGCTGAGCGGCCACCGTCCCCACAAACCATCCAGAAGCATCTGATGGTAATTGCGCAGCCGCCTGCCGTACCCCTCTTCACGGAGGAATCGCACCAGCGCATACGACTGTGCGTAAAAGGCCATCACTGAGTCGGTCTCATTCTTAGTGAGCACCTCGCCGGGATTCATAGCTATCAATCTTTTCAACGGTATCATTTTATTTTTCGTCAGTGTTTTCTGTAACGCACCAAGCCTGCCCGCGTTTCGGCCGGGCTCAAAACGGAAAAATCCCCTGTCACTCCTGTTGACCTCGAACAGCATCGCGATACCTTCGTCGAGCCAGCTCGGCAGACGGAACTTGAAATGCCTGCTGTTAAACTGGTGCCACCCCTCGTGTCCCAGCGCGGAAAAAGTCCGCTCTCTGCCGATGTTATATACGACACAGGCGCCATTTAGATAATACGCGCCGGATTTTATCTTGCAGAAAAGCGACGCCTGCCCACCCGCAAAGGCTTTTGTAAAATCCTCCCACTGTCGGCGCTCGCCAAAAAGATAAACCGTAAACTTCGTCCTTGTTTCGATAGGCTCGGGCAGCTGGCTCTGATAACCACGATAGGCAGACTCCATAAACCCGGGAACCTGACAAAGCATTAGAGAATCCAAAAGCGTCGTATAAATCTCATAATGCTCGGTCGTGATAATAAGACCATCGCCATATTCATTAGGCCAGATTTGCAGGGATTTGACCGCCGGCAGATTCTGCTGCTGCAGGTACTCGACCATATTAGCAGGGCTATTGACCCGCCGGTTCCCCGTCCTTCTCGTAGATGTACTTTCCGAACAGCCAGCCAGGCAAACGACCACAACTACCAAAATTACCGCAAACCTTCTCGCCACAACTGTTTCTTTCCTGTATTGTCATTCCTGCGAAAGCAGGAATCTATTGGTTTTCCTCTGGAAGTGAGCCGAACACATCGGCGGTGAACAGATACACTTCGGTATTAGGGTCTTTCCAGGCATCAGCGGCCAGCCCTGCTTTGTGTGCGCAGCAGTATGACAGAAACTCCTCCCTGCTCCAGCCGGTCTCGGTCGCAACCTGCGGCAGAAAGCAGCCTGATGTACCGCCGCTTTTTATGTAGATGCCATCAGTTCCAAGCCGTAGACTCAGCGGGTCATCCGTTCGCTTCAATGGTGACAGAACAGAGATTTCGATATCAAGTTGCTTCAGCTCATCGGGCGTTATCGGGTCGGCAAAAAACCGTGGGTCGCCGGTGGCCGAGGCCTTCGCCATTTCAACCACCAGCTCAATTAACGGCATCTCAGAAATGAACTGGCCGATACAGCCTCGCAACCGGCCCTTGTTCTTCAAAGTCACAAAGCAGCCGCACTTGGCGTTCAGTTCCGGGTCGTCCGACTCGGGCTTTGGAATCGGCTCATTCCTTATAACCGCCTCAACAGTATCGTGAGCAGTCTTGAGCAAAATTTCTTTTTGTGCCTTGTTCATAATAACCCACGCCTATGACTAATGAATCCATTTTATCACAACGAAGCCGCCAATCAACAGTAATACAGAAGCAAGCGAGAACCAGTTGATTTTTTTTCAATTACAGGCCTGATTTTTTCACCCTTCCAGCCTATCAGGAAAGATTATACGAGTTATTTTATAAGAAACTAAAGGTTTATGAAATTTCAAACTGTTTATGGGCAAATATTATGGTTAGAATACAAAAATGGAAAATAAAATTTCGATATTTCTAAAAGGTTTCTTAATGGGAGTCTGTGATTTAATACCTGGTATTTCAGGCGGCACGATTGCTTTTATAACTGGAATTTATAGTCGATTAATAGATGCGGTAAAAAGTTTCTCTCCCAAACTGTTCTATGATATTTTTACATATCCAATTCATAGAAGACGAGACAGCTTAAAAGAAGACATTAAAAAATTAGACTTGCTTTTCTTGTTGGTGCTGTTGCTGGGGATTGGTAGCGCTTTTTTAGCCGGGGCAAGAGTCATTAGGTTCCTGTTGAGGGATTATTATGCATATACTTTATCTTTTTTCGTTGGGTTAGTTTTGGCGTCTTCAAAAGTAATCTTTAGCCATATTCAAAACCACGACATAAAGAATGTTTCATTTGGTCTTCTGGGTTTTATGTTGGGACTTGCACTTTGTATACTTGTGCCTTTAACTGTAACTCCTACTTTAGGATATGTTTTTCTTGGGGGCTTTTTCGCTGTTAGCGCTATGTTTTTACCGGGTATTTCAGGCGCTTTTATATTATTAATTATGGGTTTGTATGAGTTTATGATTAATGTTTTGAATGATATTCCAAATAATATAAGTTATTTTTTACTATTTATTATAGGTGCTTTATTAGGAGCTTTTAGTATTTCAAGAATTATATCGTTTCTTTTTAAGAGAAACAGGTGCAGGACGCTTTATGTGCTTCTTGGGCTTGTAATCGGAGCTTTAAGCACCCCCTTAAAGAAAATTCTTCAAACCGCCTCTTTTCAGGTGTCAAGTGTTTTTGTTATGGTCTTTTGGTTCCTGTTGGGCGCATTATTAGTAGTTCTTGTCACGATTTATGGAAAAGCTTATGAGCGGAAATTGCAAATTAATGTTGTAGAGAAAGAAACTAAGAATGATTAAAGAACAAGAAAATACATATACTTTTTTCAACCAACTTTTTAGCGGTTGAACCAAAAGTGTAAGTTGGTCTATTATCATGTCAACGAACACATTTTGTGTCCCGGCTGAGTTATGGGACACAAGTCACAAGTAGCTATGACTGACAAAAAACAGATTACCGCCGTTAGCGACGGATTATTGATACGAGCCCCTGCCAAAATTAACCTCAGTCTCTTGATAGCCGGCAGACGCACGGACGGTTTTCACGAAATAGAAACGATAATGGCCAAGGTCGATTTCTTCGACGAACTCCTCATACAGCAAAACCCAAAACCAGGTATAGAACTTATCTGCAAAGGGCCGTGTTGGGCGCCTCAGGGAGAGAAAAACCTTGTCTATAAAGCCTGTGAAATGCTTCTGGCCAGTTGCGGCTCAGAGGCTAATATCAAAATCACCCTGACAAAGAATATCCCTGCGGGGGCCGGACTGGGCTCGGCAAGCAGCGATGCCACAGCCGCTCTTATTGGCATCAATCAGTTTTTGCGATTATCCGCCGACGAAGATACGCTCGCCGAATTAGCAGCCGCTTTGGGCAGCGATGTACCCTTCTTTTTGGGCGGGCCGCTGGCACTGTGCACCGGCAAAGGGGAAAAAATCGAAAAATTAGACAAAAAATTTAATTTCCCGGCCCTGCTGATCCTGCCGGATATAAGTGTTTCCACGAAAAAGGTTTACGCCAATTATAAGCATAATTCGGCACTCTATGAAAAGCTTAAGGCCCCAATAAACGGCTTTGTTGAAAAAAACAGGATTGATTTAGCTTCGAAAATCTGCACAAATATGCTGGAAACAAGCTGTTTCAGTATATATGAAGGACTTGCTGCATTGAAAGCTAAGACTGAATCGTTTGGTATCGGGCCTTTGTGCCTGAGCGGGAGTGGTTCAGCCATGTTTTATATTCTCGACAGTACAGAACAAAAAAAAGCTCAAGAATACAGACGCAAACTTGAAGAAAAGCTTGGTTGCAAAAGCATTATAGTAAGGAACAATAGATGGTGAACTTTTAAGCGAGGCAAAGAACATGGAAATCAGCGAAGTAAGAGTCAAATTAGTGGACAACAAAGACGACAGGTTAAAAGCTTTTTGCTCAGTGACGATGGACAATGAGTTTGTGGTTCGCGACATCAAGGTAATCGAAGGTACTGGTGGTTATTTCGTAGCTATGCCCTCCAGAAAGATGAGCGACCATTGCGAAAAATGCGGGAGCAAAAACCACCTTCGAGCCAAATTCTGTAATAATTGCGGAACGACCCTTTCAGAAAACCGGGCGAAGAAAGACAACAAAGGCAGAATGAAGCTGCATGCCGATATCGCCCATCCAATCAACGCAGAGTGCAGGCGAAAGATTCAGGAAAAAGTTATAACCGCCTTCGAGGAAGAGATGGAGAGATCAAAACAGCCGGGGTACAAACCGGTCGAAATGGATGAGCCGGACGATGAGGTCCCTGAAGTGGTCTCGTAGCTAAAGAAAGTTGATTCTACGCACAAATGTAGAAAAGGGCCCTGATGGGCCCTTGCAAAAACGAAAATCTTAAGACAAACAAAGCCCAAATGAAAACCCGTTACCGTTCCAAATAATCGGTAGCGGGTTTTGCCTCAACCTTATCCTCTACTTTCAATTGCAAAAAGGCATCGTATTGAGAACTCACAGCCCCCGCAATCTTTATGACGTTAGGTCCTCAAGAACTTTATCGAGAGCGACATCCAATCGCTCATTGAGATTGTACTTACCTTCGGTAAGCTGCCGGCGGAGGTCGAGCACTTTTTCCCTGCGAGCCTCCGGCAGGGAAGCAATTTTTTTCAGCACCTGGCCAATTGACGTAGAATTGATATTTTCAAGAATCTGCTCCATAAGCAAGTCCTCATCAGAAGCCAGATTCCTATCAACAGAATCAGCCTCGTGATTCCGACTTTCACGGAGTCCGTTAGGACCAAGATTCGGCATTTCAACTACCTTTGGCGGAGTGGTTACAGGCGAAAGCATCCATATTTTCGTCTGAAACGCAGTAACCACTATATCTTGTATACCCCCAAAATCCCTTTCGAGGCTTACCACTGCTTCACAGTATTGATATCGACAGAACGGGCTTGAAAACTTTAGAAAAGTTTGCTTCGAAGTTACGGCCTGCAAAAGCGGAAGATACAGCATTTTTTCAGGGCAGAATCCGCCTTATCAGTACTACGAACCACGTTTTCAACAGCGCACTCAGCGCAGTCCCGACCGCAAAAACAGCTCGCAGAGGTGCATTCAGGTAGTTTCCACAACATACTACATATAGTGTTTTTGGGATTAGGACATAGGACGGACTGCCAGAGATTTGCAAACAAGCGCCGATTGGCCCCTGCTAATAATAGTATTTGAAGTCCAGGTTCACTTTCCATTTGTCAGGCAGGCCTTTTTCCTTGGTGAGCACGGTGTTGATACACTGCAAACCTGCCCAGCGAAGCTGCATTGTAGACAGAAATTTGGCAAATGTCGCTATATCGACGCTGGTAAGAACCACATGGCACTCTCGACTTTTCTGGCCGTCGCGCACAAATATTGGTTTGGTACTTGGTCGGTAGTTGGTCGGCGGTATCCCGCACAAATTGGCAACGTTATCAATGGCATCGCTGTATATAAACTCGGCGGCGTCCCCTTTCCGCCCAGCAACGTCCAGGCGGCCGGGGTCCAGCATCAAAATCTCAGCGACCTTGGTTCGCGCCTTTTGATAGTCTTTCATCTCGTCTTTCAAGCCCCGTTTTGCGGCAGGCAAATACACACCACCGGCAATTAACGGCCACAGAGCAAGCATGGCGGGAACAAGTATGTAATAGAAATTCGGATTCTTATATATTTCCTTCATAACGCGCCACCTCAGCTACTTTTGGGGGCTACAGTGACATGGAAGTTGTCACGCCCACCCTTTAAGCTATAATCTTCTCGAATAATTACCAAGTTCTCTCTGATTGTCTGGAACAGCTTCCGTGTGTTTCTCCGGCTGGATGTGCTGCCATCTATACGTATGTGTTTAGCCGTGATATTAATCCTCTTTATCCGTAGTCTCGTCTGCGCCGCACACCTGTTGAATGCCCCGAGCACCAAGGCCAACTTTGCCGATACGGATTCTCCACCATGCGGGTCCACTATCTTAAGCGCTCTGGTGCGGTTCAATTCACGACCAAGCGTTCCTACGACCTCCTTTGAACCACGGGGCATCGGCCTGCCACCCATAACAGCCAGGTAATCGGGCTTGAGCTTGTTGCGCATCTCTCCTTGGTCTTTGTTTGTCGACCATAACTGGGCTGTGACATACACTCCAAGAGCAACCATAAGAACACTGACAGATATACTCATAACCTTGAGCGTTTTTTGAATTCGCAGCTTCTTGCCCTGATACGGCATAAAATCGTTGCGGAAATTCGTGCTCGGGACCTTGTCAAAATGAGCCAAAGCCGCTCCGTAAGCAATCGCGAAATCAACGCATCCGGTACCATCGCTGAGAACATCTGAACCAACCCCGGCAGACTCAATCAAATCAATGCCGCTGACCTCGATGCCGAGTCTTTCGGCGAGCTGTTGATGATTAACAGAGCTGCTGGAGTCAAATACTTTGAGGCAGCCTACCGGTTCACCACCTGCGACCAGGGCAATCGTTAAGGGTACCTCTCTTGCGAGCAGGTCAGCCCTGTCCTGCTTCGGGGCGATTAAGAACGTTCGCACGGCTGGTGCTTGTCGTGACTTGGCAAAGGCAAGAAAATAACCACCTCGCTGAGAGAGTATCCCAAAAAGGCATTGTGAATCCTCGGTTAGTGACACATTCCGCGAAACATATCTTGACAGACATTTAACGTCCGGCTCAACCGTCATAGGGTCAATATTATTACTCTGCAAGGCCGGGAGAATCTCTGACAATATCTTGCGCTCTGCGGTAAAAACGGTCAGCTCCGAGCCGTTGTCACCGCTTCCAGCTATTTCGAAAGCGACCGCAGCGTCACTTATGTCCGTCGAAAGTGCCTCTTCCGTGTCAAACCGCACGGTGGCAGCAATTTGCTTGGCATCGGTAAACTCGCTGTGCACACCATGCTGCATAAACAGTGTGCTGTCGAGAGCTACGGCCACGTCGGAAAATGTCAGTTGTCTCTCGGCACAGGCCTGGGCAATAAGACGGGCCAATGCCTGCGGATTTGATTGTTCCGGCTTTTCCACAGAGATGGTAAAGCAGCCCAAAACGTTTCTCTCTCGGCCTTGCGAATCAAGGCAGACCACCGTGGCGCTGCCTTTGCTTAGATATATTCCCAAATAGTTCTGACCTTCCACTCGAGTAAACCCCCAAAAATTTCAATACGAGAAGACGGCAATTTTTTTCATGCTGCCGCCCTCTTTCGATACCGCTATAACCGCAGATGCCTTTGCAGCCCCGCTGACTGCAGTCACTTTAATTGTAAAAAGATTGCTTACCGTCGTGATGTATTTTTCGCACTTCTTAATCGAATCAGAATATCTAAACAGTGCCGACCTCAATTCGGATACATCCTTAAAAGGCTTTATTCGTCTATGCCGGATGATTCCATCGGCGATTCTATCAGCGTCACCACCGAAAACAAAAGCAGCTTCCAACACGTGTCTTGGAGCGGTATTTATATTAACCCTTCTGGAAGCCCACATTCCCGTATACTTCAGAGTTGATTCTTTTCTCGTCTCACTTTCTATTGTCGGCCTGGCAAGAAGGTCTGTGTCAACCAGAGAACAGTGAAAGAGTTTTGAAAAATCGGCCGATTGCCTGGCTATCTGCCTGGAGGGAGACACGGTTATTTCCCTGAACCTCGGTCTCTTGCTCACGCGCCTTCGTCCCCTCTTGTCGGGATATACAGTTGTCCTTACCAGCTTCTTTTTCTTTCGCGGCTTGAATTCAAGTTTGAAGGGCTTTATTTTGCTTATTTCACCTAACTGCATTTTTAGTGCGTCAATTTCGATCTCATTGATATCCATCCACTCGCAGAAAGTTTCGAAGCCTGCCACAACCTCTCGTTGGCTCTTTGCGTCCGACAGCAGCATCCAACCCAACGGGTATTTTGCATTTTCATCCTCAATTTCAATCGTGACCGTCGAAGAACCAATTTCAAACTCCATCGGCTTGGCTACAAGCGGCCAGGGCGGTCCATACGGGCCGGGAATAATCGGAGTATTAGAGTCGCTAAAATCGCCAACAGCATTAACGTCATTAATATCGTTAGCATCATTAATATCATAGATATCATTGATATCTATATCATTACGAGTGTCGTTTTCCATCTCCCCGGAGCGCCAGTCTTCGCCGGCCGCCTCAGCCAAAAGCTCCTGGTACTCCTCCTCGCCGAGGTAAAATAAATCGGAAAAATCCGGCTCATTCGGACGGCTAATCACTTGGGGTTTGATATCTTGCAGGATAGCAAGTGCATATTTCACTGCGGAGTCACAGCCATAGCGGGCCTTCTGATAATCTATGATATACCGTTCTCGGTGACGCCTGGCGGCTATACGGCTGCTTAACGTATAGCCCACCATCGAAAGCACAATCAATAGCGCCAACGTCACCAATAACACAAGACCCGACCGGCAATCACTACAGTCGTTTAGGCCTTCGTAGCTCATCAGCTTTTTCTTATTTATCCGCTGCATCTTTTTCGTCTTCGTCTGCTTCTTCGCCACCTTCACCTGCTGTTTCACTGTCTTCACTCATTTCCTCGCTGCTTTCACCTGGTACGTTAACGTCTCCATCTTCTGCTTCGGTCCCGTATTCTTTCTTTACAAACTTGTATGCAATTTTTCTGGTTCTACCGATGCCCACGGTACGTATGAATTTCTCCGTCTCCGGCACATCCAGGCTGCCGTCGGGTGCCTCAAAAGGCTCAGCAAAAGAAATGGTAACCGTAATACCGTAAGGCAATGGTTTGCGTGTCCATTTATCTAAGACATAATGCCCTCTGGGCACCTGAACCTTAAAATAAGTAACACCGTCGCAAACCGGCACAAACGGATAAGCCTTCTCCCAGCTCTTTCTCTGCTCATCAAGCAGCTTGTCCTCAAATCCAACTCCACGGTAACTTCGGTATAAAACGAGGCCGTTGGCGTCATTTTCATAGTCATAGGCGGTCTGCCAAATAATTTCCTCAAACGGTTGCGGTTTATCCCGCGAGTCGGAGATAGTTCTGATAATTTTGAGCTGAGCACTTTGGAAACGCTCGCTAAATTTATTCTCAACGGTTACCCTGGTATCGGCGTCGCCATCAACTATACCGTCCAGGTCCTCGGCTATGCGTTGTAAGACCTCAAAGGGCTGCTGTGAGCTATCAAGCCTGCGTGTGATTGCGGCAGCGGCAGTTTCAACCCGGCCGTAGATAGCCAGCACAGCGACCAAAATCATCGCTCCTATCGTTAGCGCCGCCAGCACCTCGGCAAGCGAAAAACCCCGCCGACTTTCGGATATGTTAAAAGCTTTGCTCATATTATCAGGCCTAATGTCAACACTAATCGACTGCATTGGGAAAAAAGAGATCGTACATATCTGAGGGCAAACCCATCCCGATCCATATTTCGCGCGTTATCCCTGGCTCCGGCCGCCTCTCGTCCGGCTCGGGCTGACTCTCGTCCGTTTCGGGCGTTGCCACATCCTGTCCGCTGTCTGCTTCGAACTGTCGTATTCTGTCTTCCATTGTTGGGTTGCCACCGGTCTGGTTATACAGGTCAAGCTCACCTTTGCGGAACGAGCCATCGGGCGCGAGAGGCATGCCGTTGTCAACCCACTGGTTGACAGTTGCTTCGTCTACGCCGAGGTACTCAGCCGCCTCCTGTATGGTCCCGAAGACCATATTAGCCATCCGCTCCCTTTCTCTTTGCTTGAAAACTTCCATCACTTGCTTCTTCGTCAAATTGGTCAGCCAATGCGTCAATTCAACCGTCTGTAGTTGATTGTCCGTGTCTGTATATTCGGCAGAGCACATTGCCCTTACCCACATTCGCGCCGTCACTGGCTCGTAAAACGCCTCAACAACAGTCTGCCATTCGATGTCGTGATACCTCTCACTGCTGCCATATTCAACCATTTCCCCGACTGAATCCAGAACCAGAAGCTTTTCCATATTTTCGCGAGCCACTTCAAAGGCCTGCATGCGCAGCTCAGAATCCACCATTGCGGCCGTACAACGCTCTACGACTACCAACACGCTGGAACTCACAAGTGCCAGTATAGCCAGGGCAGCCACAGTTTCTATCAAACTAAAAGCCTTGCAAAAACGAAGGGAGGTTATTCTTGCGCCACGGCTTCGGACCGTACTTTCTCGAAGGGAGGCTACAGACCTCAGATTCAGAGCATCACAGTGACGCCGCCTTGAAGTAAAAAACAGGATTTGTTCAGAAAACCACATCTGTGCTGCTCCTTGGCTCCAAAAGTTCAACATCACCATTTCTTAGTTTGACAACTCCACTGAGCCGGTTAACCACAACCGAATAGTCTCGTTCGTATTCGTCCCGCAGAACAATTTTGCCTCCGTACTGCCAGCCTGAATGACCTGCCCGAAATTTTGCTCTGCCTTCGTTGGTATAGTCACCGTCGTCGAAGAGGACATAAGCTACATAGTAAGTATCACCAAAGGCATCATTTACAATAATCTCTTCTTCGAGAACCTGTGTAAGGTCGGGCACGGTAATTTCCCGAAGCACATACCTCTGCTCCGTTATATCAACAATAATCTCATATCTTCTATCGCTCTGGGCCGCTGCGGTTGCAGCCATTTGCATTGTCGTGACAAAATCGTGCACCTGTGCCCTGAATGTGCTCCTTCCAAGTAATTGGCAAAGATTCATAACTGCCAAAAGCACAAACAGCGAAATTATCAAAAGGACCATTACCAGTTCGGTCAGCGTGAAAGCCCGGATACGCCCATAACCGGTCGAGCAGATGGGTGAACCAGTCAATGCAGCAGGCCTACGCATTTTCGTGTTCGCGTTTGCACACATAGCCTGCTCAGTAGGCATCGGAGTCGCGCAAATCGGCATCATAGCCTTCACCGCCCTCTTCTCCATCAGCGCCATAACTGAGGATTTCGAATTGTTTGCCGCTGTCCGGCCAAAGCCGGTACTCAAAATCACGTCCCCAGCCGTCTTTGGGTATATCCGTAGTATCCAGAAAACCACCCTCAGGAAAATCTGTCACATCGCTCGGTGGTTCGATGAGGGCCATAAGTCCTTCCTCTTCTGTTAGGAATCGCCCGATCTGAAGCTTGAATTGCACGACTGCACCGTGAAGAAGCCTCAGGTTAACTTTGGTAGTGGTTTTTCGGGCTCTGTCCGTCTGGCCCATAAAGTTTTTCACCAGCAGCGTAGCAAGCAAACCAAGGATAATCAGCACGGCCATAAGCTCAACCATCGTAAAACCTTTTCTGATTTTTCTTTTCATCTTCATATTTCAATCCCCGAACTAATTAACTAAATTTCCCCGATGAAAGCCTCACAATCGGCAATATGGTTGCATAAGCAATTATACCAATTATCGCAGCCATAACAATTATGATAAGCGGCTCAATCGCAGCGCTTAGTCTCTCAATGACCACATCAGTTGAGGACTCAAGGTTTTCGCTGATATCCTTAAGCATCTTCTCCAGCTCGCCGCTCTTTTCTCCAACAGAGACCATGTGAGCAATGGCGGGGTCGATAACACCGCTGTCTCTGAGCGGAGTTGCAATGTCAGCGCCGGCAAGAATCCTCTCTCGCGCCTGCCCGATGGCTTTTTTCATAAGGCTGTTGCCCGTAACCTCGCCCACGACCCGGAGAGACTCGGCCATAGCAAGCCCCGAACTGAGAAGCGTCGAAAGGGTAGAGGCAAAACGCGCAACAACCCGCTGTTTTATTAGTGGGCCGAATATCGGCAAAGACAGCAAAAGCTTGTCACGCAGATATGCGCCGCGCTCGGTCTTGAGAAACCGCCTGACGACCACGACAATCCCGAGCACCGCCGAAATGAACAACAACATGCCCCACCAACTGCCCAACATATTGCCTACATTCATTAATCGTTTGGTAATCCACGGCAGGTCCTGGCCCGCCCTTATGATCTGCTCGGATATCTTCGGAATCACGGCAGTTGTCAGAATCAAAATGGCCACGAGGCAAAATACGGTTAGGACAATAGGATATATCATTGCCGTTATCACCTTCGATTCGACGCGCCTTCGTTTTTCCATAAAGTTGCCGATGGTCGCAAAGCTTTTTCCCAAAGAGCCCGTAACTTCTCCCACGCGCACCATACTTACATATATAACGTCAAAATAATCACTGTAATCTTTCAAGGCATCGGTAAGCGACTCGCCGGTAACAACGCGGTCGTTAATATCGGCAATTGCGTTCTTGAACCGTACATCCGACATCTGCTGAGTAAGAACGGAAAGTGCTTCGGTCAGCTTAATTCCTGAATTAAGCAGCGTCGCCATTTGTTTTGTGAACTCGATTATCTGACTTTTGCGGGCTTTGCCTAAAATTGAAAACAATGCCGCTCTGCTTTCCTCCCCCGAGCTTACCTCCTTGATAGACGTGGGGTGAATGCTTCGGACCCTTAGTTGCTTTCGGGCGACGTAAGGGTTTTCTGCGGCAATGGCGCCTTTTACCTTCCTGCCGTCTGCTGCTATCGCGCTGTAATGATACCTTGGCATAGATGCTGCCCCCTTAAATTATGTCGCTTTGTGTCACTCGTAGTACTTCAGCGATGGTTGTTGTCCCCGCAAGGACCTTTCGCACCCCATCCATTCGCAGGGTCTGCAGTCCTGCGTCAAGGGCCGCCCTTTTTATCACACCTGCGCTTTCTCTTTTGTATATCAGCTCCCGAATTTCTTCGCTGATGCGCATCAGTTCATAAATGCCTGTTCGGCCACGATAGCCCGTATCAAAACATTTATCACAGCCTGCCCCGACATAAAACTTTCCGCCCCCATCGGCAGAACCGGAAATGTTGGCATCTGCCGACAACAGGCCAAGCTCCCTCAATTCATGGGGCTTAGGTTCGTACTCCTGCCTGCAGTCCGGGCAGACCTTTCGAACCAACCTCTGTGCCATCACGGCAATCAGGGACGAGCTTGCCAGGTACGGCTCAATACCCAAATCCAAAAGTCGTGTCACTGTTCCCGCCGAGTCATTTGTATGCACCGTGCTGAAGACCAGGTGACCGGTCAGCGAAGATTGTATCACCATACGAGCAGTCTCGATATCGCGAACCTCGCCAACCATTATAACGTCCGGGTCCTGACGCAGGACATGCCGCAGGGCGTTTACAAACGTCACACCTTTTTTGGAAGCGACCTGCATCTGGCTTATGCCTTCGAGCTGATATTCAATGGGGTCTTCTATGGTCATAACGTTCTTCTCGGACGAGTTAATCCTGTTTAGAGAGGCATAAAGAGTGGTGCTTTTTCCGCTGCCCGTCGGGCCCGTCACGAAAATGACCCCGTGCGCCCGATTCAGCAGAGAATCAAATCTCTTCAAGTCATCCTCCCACAGACCCAGTTCGTCCAACGTAAACAGGCCGGTGCTCTTGTCCAGCAGTCTCATGACGCTTCGCTCGCCGAAGCTGGTCGGCACGGTGCTGATACGCAAATCAATTTCGCGCTGGCCCAGCCGAACACTGCATCTGCCGTCCTGTGGCAGCCGGCGCTCCGCAATGTCCATACCCGCCATAACCTTGATACGGGAGATAATCAGCGCCAGAACGTTCCGGTTCAAGCTAAGAACATCATACAAAATACCATCGACGCGATAGCGAATCTGAATCTTTGACTCGTAGGGATGAACGTGGATATCGCTGGCCCTTAACTGCAAAGCTCGGAAAAGAATATCATTGACCAATCTGATAACCGGCGGGCGATTGACTACATCAAGCAGGTCGTCGGAAGTGGCCACCTCATCAATGAGCCGGTCGAGATTCTGTGAATCAAGCTCTTCGGCCACCTCCTCGATGACCGTTGTTCTCTGCTCGTAGGCCACATCTATTGCTGCCGTAATAGCAGTACGGGTCGATATGGCCGGCCTGACGGGCAGACCCGTCATCTTGGAGACGTTATCTAATGCGTTCGTGTCCAGCGGTTTGGATAAGACCACCGTAATCTCAGATGAGCTATCCTCACCGTCACCGTCCCGGCTCTCAGGTCTTGTGCCGATAAGATAATGATGCTGAGCGTAGGTCGCGGGAACAGCTTCGATAAATTCGGGAGGCACGGTCTTCGGAAATATTTCCGGAATAAACTCCTGGCCCAGCGCGGCCGCAAAGAGCCTCAGGACCGCCTCTTCCGTGAAGTACGGACAGCTAAGCAGAACGTCGTCAAGCCGCTCACGTGTTTCGTTGCTGTCAAGAAACTTCTGCAGTTGCTCAGCGTCAACCAGGCCCGTCCGTTTGGCAGCTTGTATCAATAACTGTTTCATATGCCACAACTTCGATTAGCGTTTAAGATATATTTTAAGAATTCAAACATCAAAATGCAACTATCAAAACCGGTCCCCAAATGCCTTTTATTGCATTTGGGGCCCCTGTTCTTCTTTATTTTAAATATCAAGTTTTGGTTTTTCGCTTTACGCTTCTTAATCATCCAGGATTCGCAACGGGTCCAAAGGCGTGGGTTTTCTCCCCGGCCAGTCCTCGTATTCCTGCATCTGCATTTCATACTTCTCGAATCTTTCGCGGTTCTTCGCCGATACTACTTCTATATCGGAGGTTCCGGTGAGTTCTTCGCCCGGCCTCAGGATATGGGCCTTGACGAAGACGTAAAGTCTGCTTTGAGTGTCTGTGTTACTCGTTTTCCTGAAAAGCCCGCCCACCAGTGGAATATCCCCGAGCAAAGGAACCTTTGTTCCTCCCTTGGTCTGATTAAGTTTCTCCAATCCACCGAGGATTATGGTTTTGCCGTCGGGAACGGTTACGACCGTCTGGACATTGCTAGTCGTAAGGTCAGGCGGTATTGGGCCTGTTTTATCACCTTTGTTTATTGAGTACTCCTTAGTCAAATCGCCGAAATCACTGCGCTGCATTGATATTTTTAGCTGCAGTTGGTCACCCTGGCTTATATGTGGTGTAATCGCCAAGTTGATACCCTCGGTGAAGGTATCAAAAGATACCGATGTAGCCGAAGTCGTAAGTGAAGAAGCCGAACCGGGTATTATGTCGGTCTTTTCCCTGGCAATGGTGGTTGTCCTCTCGGTTGTAATAGTTCCTTCCTCGTTATCGTTAACAAGCAGCTTGGGCCTGGCGAGTATCCTTCCGTAGCTCTTTGTTTGCACAGCAGTCAGAAGAATCTGAATATGCTTATCACCATAAAATCCGGTGGCATTACCGCTTTTGGACTGCAAATCAATATAATGCTGTCGTTTACCCGCTGAGAAATCTGCTACAAGAGCAGATGTGAGGCCGGAAGTTTCGATTAAATCGGGAAAGCTTGAAATTACATCAAGATCCAGGGTAAACGCATCATTTTTCGTAATTTCGACCAGCGAAACGTCGAGCAGGACCTGCGGGCGGTATTCATCGAGTTGCCTGATAAGCGAACCAATCCACTGCTGGTTCTTTTTGCTGGCATAAACTATTAGCGAATAAGTCTTCGGGTCGGCGATAATGACAACGTCCTCTTCTAATCTCTTTGTTGTTCTTTCGATTTTAGCGCCCTTAGCATCCTTCCCCGTGATGGTTTCCTGAACAAGCTGGTTGAGGACAGTGGCGAGTTCCAGTGGGTCCTGGTTCTCCAGCGGGTAAATCAAGTAGGGAATAGTGGTTACTGCCGTCTCGCTGTCCACGTAGCCGATAATCAGTTGTATCTGTGCGTGCTGCTCGGGGGTCGCATTGACCAGAAGCGAATTAGTCGCTTCAATTATCACCACCTGCGGCTCTTCCACAAGCGCTTCTTCGGCTCTGGCCAGTGCTGCAGGCGCAGCAGGCCTGCCTTTGGCCGGCGGCGCCGGCCTGCCGGCAGGCCCTCGCCTCGTCGGCTGCTGGGCAGCGCCGATTATCCCGAGCTCGGACAGCTTGACCCTGACCTCCTCGGCATCAACATACTTGATGTAGTATAAATGCAGACTCCGCAGGTCCTGCTGCTCCACGTCGAGAGTATCTATCAGCTTATTAACAAGCTCTAACTGGTCTTCAAGTCCTATCATCAGGATGCGGTTTGTTCTTTCGTCGGCGTCCAAATAGACACTGGGTTTAGCCGGCGTAGCAGCAGGTGCCGGTGCTCGCGGCCTTGGCGCCGGCCGTCCTCGAGGCGGTCTTCCCCTTGGGGCCGCCGGCGCTGCAGGAGCAGCGACGGTAACTGTTATCGTACCTAACTGCTCGGCAAGTGTCTTGACTTTCGGGGCAAGCGCCCTTGCCTGCGTGTATTCTAACTGCCTGAATTCGAACTTCTTAGGCGGGCCGGGCTTATCGACCACACCCAATACTTCTTCTATACGCGCCATACGGTAGGCGTATCCCGTAACGATAAGCGTTCCTGTTTCCGGAACCTGCCTGATTTTTAAGCCGAGCTGCATGTTCGTCAAAAGTGTATTTGCAGTGGCTGTATTCGCATGTTTCAACTTGAAGATACGGGTGATGATTACATCCCCATACTCCATCCCCTCCTTTTCGGGACGCACAAATGGAGCGTCAATACGGTCGGCCTCGGCCTTGGGAACTATGATTACAAGATCGCCTTTGCGGGCCATCACAAAGCCGTGGAACTGCATCACAGATTCACACAGCGGATACAATTCCTTCTTCTTGATTACCCCTGCCAGCTTGCCATGGAGCTTGAGGTTGACGGTCCCGGTCACTTTCTTCGGGTCATAAAGATAGTCCAGATTTAACATCAAGCCCACATAATCCAGAAACTCAATTATTGTAAGAGACGGGGGCAAATTCAAGCTGAGATTTGCATCGGCGTCGGGAAGGGATTCCGGCCGATACCAGACTTCCGTGACCGGCACGGTGACTTCGGTCGGCTGTTCAATTTCAACCCTCACCACCTTTGGCGCCTCCGGTTCAGGTTTCACTTCGAGCTTCGCCTCCAGTTCCTGGAGTCTTTTCAGGACAGCAGCAAGCTCCGGCTGCCTGAACGGCTCGGTCACAACAGGCCCAGGTTCCGTCGGCACTTCCACCTCCGGTATGGTTACGACCACCCCAGGTTCGTTGGGCCGTGGCACTTCTTGCACCTGCCCGGCCGCCCTTCTCTCGGCCTCAACAAGCGAACCCAAAAGCTTGTTGAAGAACTCATCATTTGCCCGTTGTTTCTCACTGGCCGATACTTTGTGCTCGCTGTTTGGTGGCTTTCGTTCACTGTTTGTGACGTCCGCGGGCTCCGGCCCGCGATTCGGCAGCAGCGAATTTACAGCAGAAACAATTTCCTGGAGCCGTCCGGCTGGCGCCACAGCTACTAAAGCGCCATTATGGATATCTACAATTGCCTTGGCCTGTCCGATGCGCGTCGGCGGGTCAGAAAAGGTCCCGATTGACAGGTCCACAAACTTGGCGCCAATCTGCTCAATGGAAGGTAAATCCCGGGCCGATGAGACCCGGAGAATCTCCTTTATGACATACGGCTCGTCGGCATCAACAACTTTCAAAATAGCGCTTGCTCTGATTAGTTCCTGCGGCGAACCTGTTATCAGGAGCATATTCGCTCCGGGAAGCTGGGATACCGTACCAATTCGGGTCTGGGCCAGATAGTCTTTGCCCTTCTGGGCGGATATATATCTCAAAGAGACAACCGTATATCGCGGCGGCCCGGAACCGGCCTTGTCGTCAGCGGCCGCAGAATAACCAGCCAAAAACAGAACAAATACACCAACACTAAGAACCACCAGCCTCCGCCGGTGAGAGGCGTTCTGCGAAAATCTGCTGAGACCCGAAATCTTCTCCTGCTTTAGTTTTAGACTCATAAACTTGCTCCTATCGAGGAACTCTAAATTTGTGGGGACAAGCTTTCCAGGGGCACGATTTTGCGATTCTTTGCAAAACGACGCAATGCTTTCCTAAACCTGCCCTCTGGCATTTGAGAACCCCAGAATGCCCCCCCTATATGAACGAGACAGTATTCGTTTTTGTTGGACATCTTCATCAAGAGCCGCCAAAAACCCTTTTCTCTACAAAAGCTCACGTTATTTTTCGCTCAAATCCTCAATTTCCGATATTATCGGGAGTCCCAAACGTGTAAGAACTCGTTGAGAACCCCTCGAATTCCTGACATCTAATCAGACAGAGAAAATGCCCAAAAGTTCCCCAATTTCGGCCAAAAACCGGCATATTTGCCGAAATAAAGTCAAAAAAACAGGCCGAAAAATAAGGCCAAAAATGGCGGAATCCGGCCCTCTGCAGCTTCTCAATAATTCGGATTTTGCGAAGTCCTTGGTGTGCCCTGGGTTAGGCACAAACTTTGAGCAAAAAAAGTGCACTTTTAGGGTCTGGGCCGAAATTGAAGACGAACGCCTGAGACGTAAAATCGCTGACAACTAAGATTTGCCCTCGTGTCACTGACGCTTGCCCGAGCGCCTTTTTGGCCTGGTTCGCTTTTTTGATGTGGGTTGGCTTGTCGACTTAGACTTGGAAGACTTTCGCGGTTTATACGGTTTTTTGGACGATTTTTCGACTTTTTGGCTCTTCGGCCGATTCGGGTCCTTGGGCCCAAGGTCCTGCCCGACACCCTCCAGCTCCTGCCCCAGATCGCCGAGTTTTTTCGCCTCTTTGCTGGAGATACGCATCATAGCCTCAATACGCATAGCCTCAGCAAAAACGTCTTGCATCTCCTCAAGGTTCATTTCAGCCGCGCGGCCTGAACCCGTCTTGGTGGATTCATCGTGCCTTTGGGTCATTGCTGACATTTCGGCGAACATTTTAGCCGCCATTGCCGCCATTTCTTCAGGGCTTTTCTGCACCTGGCCGGTCATTGGGGTACCGGTATCAGTCGTTGTGACGGACTCAGCCTCGGCGGAAACCAAAGCAGGACTTGGTCCGGAACCGCTTTGCCCGCTTGTTCCTAAAGAAACACCAGACGAGCCGGCAATAAGGCTTCTTTGTACAGGCCTTGCTTCCACCCCTTTCTCAAAAGTCCCTTTGGCACCTTTAAGAACCACGACGCCATCTTTTACCTGATCGATAGTCAAATGGCTTACAACGCTGCCTTGTTTGACCCATTGTCGGCCCTTGCCGGGCCGGTCAATCAGCGCCAGCGATAACTCCGGATTGGCCGCATAGACGCTGGTGGCAATAAGCTTGAATTTGGCTGATACCGGCGGTGGCGGTGGGGGCGGGGGGAGCAAAACACCCTTCGACCCGGGAGGAGGCCTCCGTCTGACCACCTTCCTGGGAGTCGCAGGCGGATTCAGAAACTTCCCGAAGGCCCGTGCGGCGGCTACAAGAGGCGATATCTCGTCTTTAGTGGTTTTCTGCTCATCACCCCTGGCTTGGCGGAACTTCTCCACCACGCTGGGCAGGCTTAGAAACTCTTCAATCTCCTTGTCGCTGCGCAAACCGAAAATTGCGGGAAAAACAAGCAGCCCACCCGCCAAAACTACAGCTATTATGCTCGTTATTCGCAATGTCTTTATCATATCAGTCTTCCTGATTCCCTTTGTTTTTGACATTGCGGGGGGCATTTGGTTCCCTCCAATGGATTATTTTCTCCAAATAATGCTGCTCATTTCCATCGTAGTGGGGGCTGTGTTCAGCCGTATGGCAATCGGTGCAGACGGATTTGGGCTGGGTGGTTTCCACGGCCCCCAAACTTCTGATATGCTCTGAGCCCGGCCCATGGCAGTTCTCACAGCCGACATTTCTCAAATGAGCAGTTTTTTTCTCCGACACAAAACCGCTCTCATATTCCATACCTACAACGTGACAGACAACGCACTCCGGGTCAAACTGAGAGCCTGTCTTCTCAAGTATCGCATAAGCGTGGGCGTGGACTTTTGTACTCCACATATTATATTCATATTCATGGCAGGATTTACACGATTCAGACCCTGTATACTCCAGACCACCCGGCAGAACATAACGCGGATACTCCTCCAGGAGATTCGCGTCTTTTACCCACTGCTGGTAGGTCTCATACAATTTTACAAGAGAGCTTTCCGGCAGCAAATCTTCGGTAACCGGAATAGGCGAAAAACGCAGTTTCAATTTGCCTTTGGCGCCGCCGGCTTCTATTTGCAATCTGCCCACATATCTGCCATAGCGACCTACAGAGACAATCAATGGCCTTTGGTTTGGCTCGCCAATTACTATCGCTTCATCGGATTCGGAGGGACAAACCAGGCAATCTATAATTCCCATCTCGGCAATTGAAGCGAAGCTGTTTGCATCGGAACGGTTCAAAATAAGGATATTAACCTTCTGCTTATCGTCTTGGGGGGTAAACAGTTTTGCAGCCTCTTCGATTGGCGCCGTATTCGCATCAAAGGCTGCAACCGTGATAGCCACGGGTTTATTTTTAAGCAGCAGTTTTTTCGTAAATTTTGCCGGCACCTGAGGCACAAGCACATTTACATCAGTGGCGATGTAAGAGCTTATGACGCCGAAAATCGATTTCATAGTGTCCAATAACCCAAGGTCCTGAGCAATCCCAATGTCCTTTTTGGTCAGGTTAACTAAATCGTAATCGAGCAGGTTAAAAGCCTGGATTATTATTTTGAACTTGATGACATCCTGTTCATCTGTGCCCTTTAAAAACGAACCTGTGTCCACAATCAACCGTTTTGACGCCGGGACACTGTTGAGGACCACCGAGCGCCTTTCGAAACCACCGAGCTGTCCGGTCACACAGCCGCAGGGCTTCAACTCCCCAAGCTCACTACCGGTTAGAAAAACTGTAAGTCCTTCCGACTTGCGAACTGGCTCCCCCTGCGGCTTAGTCGACATCGCAAACACGCATAAAGCTCCTGTCGTCAACGCACAAATGCAAATCACTGCTCGCATCATAACATAGCTTGTCTATAGAAGCTCAACGACTCCTCTTAGGCTGTAAATAGAACCCGTTACAGTCGACTTTCAGTTTTTGACCGCCTTTTATATATATATTAAGAACGTCCACGAACCTTCCGCTGCTTGTGTCCGCCGGCGGTGTTACCTCCAGCTCAAACTTATAACCGTTGCCAATCTTCTGTCGACTCAAAACCTTTATAATCTCTTTTGCCGACGACACCGACTCAACTTCGAAATCCTCACCGTAGTTATTAAGAACCCAGACCTCCTTTTTCGTTGATTTTTCCGGTTCGGCGTTAAGAAGCACGATAGAGGGCGGCTTGAGTCTGAATCTCGGCAGCACATCAAAGGGAATAACGACCACCTTTAACGCCGGATGTGTTAGCGAAATACTGATTGTGCCTCTTGTGCGCCGCTGCAGCCTCTCGGTGTTAATCTTAGGTTGAATAACATGAGTGGTCGCTCGCAGAGAAGGGTCATAATCAGCGGTTATCGCATTGCCCGTTGCTCTAAAGGACTTTATAGCAAAGGCCTGACCGTCAAGACTGGTAAGTTTAATTTCCGGACAAGTGGCATTCGCATCACCAAGCAGGAGCTTCAGTTTCTTCGGCTCGTAAGCAACTTTGGGCACAACTCTGGCCTTTACGGTCAGCCTAACTCTGGGATTTGACTTATCATTGCTGGTTATATACAGAGGTTGTTGATTCAAGCCCTGGGGTGTTGTAACCCGGAATTTGACGACTCTGAGCATGCCGGACTCACCCGGCCCATATTCTAATTTGTCCAGCTTGCCTACCGTGCAAGTACAACCAGACGTGGGCTGTGTGAGCTTCAAGACATCGTCCCCGACGTTTGTGAATTTGAATTCACAGCGGTGGGTGGTTTTCGGACCAACATTGCCGAAGTCATGAACTACTTTTTCAAACTTGATTCTCGGCCCTTTTTTCGTGGGCTCAGGAGCAGGCGGGGGTTCCACTGTAACCACCGGAGGCTTGTGCCCTGTCACGTCAGGTTCCGGCTCAGGTGCACGCCGGGCCTCTTTCTGGCAGCCAATGTAAAAAAGCAATATGCTACTGACAACAAATATTACTAAAATCAGCCAATACCGTTTCATCTTCCCGTCTCCAAATAAAATGGCGATATCAAATCTCGGTTACTTACAGCCCCTCAGTTTAGCAAAATCCAGGCCCAAAAGCAAGCGATTTCTTGTTGGGGTCGCGCCTGCAATGTGGCCGCTGAGCGTACAAGTTGTGTCGCTGCCCTGAAACATAATTATAAAGCATTGAATTATATTAGCAAGCCTGTTCTTGTCGTCTGCAGGCAATTAGTACAAACCCGCCCGGGCCGCTTTAATAGGCGCAAGGCCTTTGTTTACAAAACATTACAACCACGAGAACCCGCCTTCTTCCCGTTACCCTCACGGGGCGGTACCGATTTGAATTTGCCCACCAGAAATAAATATCCAAAAAATCTATCACGCCGACCGAGATTCTTGGCTGACTGTCCACAGCTTTACAGTCGATATGGTTAAACATTACTATTGTTGCTTGTACTTTCCAGAAAAATAGCGTTTAATTCAAAATTCCGACAGAGGGTATTTCGAGAAAAGGGGCGACCCTGCCGATGCGTTTATGAGCCGACAAGACAGGCCGCTTAATAGTCTATTTTGGAGAGTTCAATATCTCACATATTTGAAGTCCCAGGCGCTTAGCTGAGAGCGTTATGAAAAAGCGAAAAAGCCAACGTTCGCGGAAATCCAAAGGCGTTCAGATTGCCACACCTGTCATCAACTGGCGATATTTGGCGCTGTTCGTTCTTGTGGGCCTTTCTTTATGCATCGTGATAATGCGACTGCACACATATAATGAGCCATTCGAAAGAGATATTACAAGTCACGCAGTAATTGCCCACGAACTGCTGTCCGGACGCCAGCTTTATTCGGACCTGTGGGACAGCAAGCCGCCTGCCATTTTTGTTACATATGCAGCAGCGGATGTCCTGGTCGGCTACGGCCCCGGAGCAGTCTATTTCATCGGTGTAGCTGCCGCGATAATAACCATGTTGGGCATCTACCTCGCTGCCTCAACGTACGGGGGAATTGCCGCAGGTCTGTGGGCGGCAGCTTTCTGGACCTTTATCTGCAGCGATATGTGGCTTTGGGCAAATCAGCCAAATATCGAGGTCGGTATGAATGCCTGTCTGGTTTGGGCATTTGCACTGATGGTGCGCGCTAATGTCCGGAAACTGGAGGTGTGGCGGTGGCTGGGCGTCGGCGGATTGTTTGCGCTGGCCACCCTCTACAAACCGGTCGCCATCGTATTCGCCGCCTTTCTAACTGTCTTTCATCTGGTAATGCACCTTCGCGACCGCGAGGCGAGAAAGCTTGCGTTCCTGCAAGTCTGTATGGTCGCGGCGGTAGGTGCGGCCGTGTGGGGCGCCGTCTTCGCATATTTCGCTGCCACCGGCCGATTCGCCGTTTTCTACGAGACGATTATCAAATACAGCAAGTATTACGCCGCCAGCCGAGGCGGTAACTTTATCAAGAACATCCAGAAAGGCTTTACTTTCAAACGCCTGTTTCCAATCACGAAAGTCAGGCCCATTATGAAAAACGCGCTGGTGATGCTCATTTTTACCGCTGTGGGGATAATGTTCGGGCTCTGGAAAAGCTCACGACGCCGTTGGCTGCTGTTGGCCGGCTTTGTCCTTGCGGCGCCGTTCGCGGTCGCACTCCCGGGAAGATTCTACCTGCATTATTACCAGCTTTGGCTTGGTCCTCTTGCAATCGGTGCCGGCTGTGCGCTGGCCACGGTCGGTCCGCAAGGAAAACCTATCACGAAACTGCTGCGCGTTACGGCCGGCGCAATAGGTCTGGTTATCCTGTTGATATCAATACTGCCGCAATACAAACTCTCCGCCGATGAATGGTCCGCAAGGAAAATAAGTGACCAGTTCGTCACCTCCAAAAAGGTCGTAACGAAGGTCGACGAACTCTTGGAGAATGGCGAAACGCTTTATGTCTGGGGCCAAAATCCCGAATTCTATTTCTGGTCAAAGCGCCGGCCTCCAACCGGCCTCATCTGGTCCACCGACCTGATGGATAATCCTTTGGCAGAAAAGCACACCGCACGTGCCCTCGAAGACCTCAAGCGTGAGCTCCCGGAGATATTTGTCGTTAATATTGCCCAATTCAAGCGGCCTCCCGACCATCCGGTGATAGCCTGGGTTTCAAAGCAGTATATCCGCCTGCCGAGTTATGATCCCAAGCGATACACTTGGTTGGGCCGCCCTTTCTTCTTAATCTTAATTCACAAAGATGGTAGATTGGCCGCCCGCTTTAAAGACTCCGGCCGAATCCTTTGAGAGACTATTATGAAAAGTACAAAGATAGTGGAAAAGGACAAAACAAACGGTAATTTCTGGCTCTTTGGTGGATTGCTTTGCGTTCTGCTCGCCTCGATAATGGGCCGCGATATTAATCGGCCTTTCATTGGCCTGCATAGCTGGGGCCAGGCGCACGAGCCGTGGGTGACCAGGGTCCATCTCAAGTACGGCCTCGGTTATACAAAGGGCCTCATCACCTGGGCTGTGGGCGACCCACCAACCGAAAATCCAGCACGCTATCTTAACCACCCACAACTTTCTATTCTAATCGATGCAGCTTTTATGGGCGTCCTTGGCATTCACGATTGGTCACTGCGAGTGGTCAACGCAGGAATGACGATTCTTGCGCTGCTGCTGCTGTTAAAGATTCTGCGAGGGTTATTGGATGAGAAAACTGCACTGCTTGCCGGTCTTTTCTTTGTTTTGTATCCCCTCACCGGCTACTTTGGCGTCGGTTCATTGCTATATCCGCTTGTTTTTCTGGCTTTCTGGTGCTACCTTGTCCTGATAAAGGGACTGACAGACGGGCCGCAACCTTCAGCGCGGCATAAATGGGGATTGGCTCTGGGGCTGTTCTTCGCTCTTCAGATGAGTTGGGAAGGGTTTTTCTTTGCACTTGCCATCGGCGTGCACTACGTTGCCAGGTGTATCTGGCGAAGGCAATTTCCCAATATAGCACTGCTGGCGATTCTGGTTATCGCCCCTCTTTCAAGCCTCCTTTTAAACTTTGTGATTCTGGCGGCCGGTCGCGGGTGGGATTTTAAAACGTTATTTGACCTCTACAAATGGCGGGCAGGCCCGGCTGAGCTGGCACAGCAAATGCCAAAGTTTGACTGGGGCCAATGGTTTGCACAGCTCTGGGAACATGCGGCCACAAACTTTTCGCTGCCGGTCTTGATAATAGCAATAGCATATTTGACATTTGGGCAGTTGTTCGTTTGGACGGCAGTTACTGCAAAAAGAGCTTCAGCTACAATGAAGCGGCGGTTCCCACATTTCTGCCTTTTCCTTCTGCCGGCAGTCCTTCAGTTGTTCCTGTTGAAGGGGGCTTTATGGAAACACCAGACATGGGAGCGTCCGCTTGCGATGCCGGTCGCGATGGCCGCGGCGTTGGGGATTATGATGCTTGGCGACCAGTTGGCCAAAATCCGCCCGAAGCTGGCCCGCCAGACATACGGCGGGCTGGCCAAAATTGCCACGGCTGTCCTCGTAGCCATTATTACTATATCATGCGCCAAAGGACTGAACTACTACTACAGTATCAGCCACTTCTCGCCGGCCAGGGTCAAGCTCTTTAAAATGTTGAATCAGCGTATCCCACCGGACAATATGCTGTTGAGCTTTCAACCCTTCAAGGTCGAACAGCACAAGGCAAAAGGCTCGCACTACCGGCCGGAAATCGCCTGGTATTTGGACCGCGAAGTCATTCAAGCCACCTCGCTTGCGGAGATTCAAAAGCAGGCCCAGACCGGCAGGTTTCCTTATTACCTGATGCCGACGACGTACTATGATAAGCAGACCTCGCTTCATTTGGCCAGGCTAAGCGATGAATTGCGAAAGCTATACAAGGTGCAAGCATATTTGCCCGCCGACCCGGGCGGGCCGCGCAAGGCCCCCATGTTGCCGTATCTGCTTTTCGACCTGAGAAGCAGGGCTTCCGGCTATAGAGATGGATAAGATGCCTTAATTTTTCAAATAATCTGTTTGGTCGTGGTTATTGAAAGCCGAGCGGATTATGCGAATTGGCAATTTATTAAGAATACGTGGAAATGACCGCAAAAATTGAACGAATGCCTACTCGGACACAAGAGACAACAGCGGCAGTTACAATGGGGGGTTTTCTGGTGTTGCTTATTTTTTCAGTCGGTTGTGAATCCCGACACATTGCCCCTGAAAGCCCGACAGACCCTGCCTCAGCCGGAAAGGTGGATGCAAATATTGTTGTTGAAACAACCCGGTATTATGATGGCAGAAAAACTGCGGTGATTTTTACAGGAGATGACTGGTGCGGAGGAATAAATCACCATAAAGGATTTATGAATACCTGCGATGCAGCTCAAAAATACCGAGTAGTTTTCTCGCCGGGCCTTATACCTGGATTGCAGCAAGGTAATTCCCCCCCTCCACTTCAGAGCCGCCACTGGGAAGATATACAAACTCAAATAGACGAAGGATTTATTTCGCCGGTTTCTCATAGTATGACACATCAGTATTCTTACACTGAACGGGGGACCAGCTATGAGATAGAAATAAACGGCTCAAAAAAAACTATAATAGACAATCTAACTCTTCCTACGCAGAATTGGTTTAATGGTTCGCAATACCTGGTAGCTTGGATAGAACCTTATGGTAAATCTGACAATCAAATCAGGGCTGCACTTGCTGCAGGTAATTACCTGGTCTCAAGAAGTACAACTCTGGGCCAATCCTCCTGGGGGCGTTGGGATAATGAGCATGGCTTGTATCGCTGTGGTTTGACAACAGACCCCAAGTCCTTGTCTTCGATTAATAATATGTTCGACAAAGTTTATTCCAATGGAGGAATATACCACTTAAATATTCATCCTGCAAAATTCGACTGGGAGAATGACGATAAGATTCTAAAACATTTAGAACACATCGGTAACAGAACAGACATCTGGTATGTAGGATTCGGACAGGCATATATGTATCACTACCTCGTAGATAAAGTGAAACCGGCCATAAATATAATTAAAAATACCAACCGGGAAATAATCGTTAAAATAACTGTTCCGCAAACGGAAAGAAACAGATATGGGTTATCATATCCGATAACTTATAAAGTGCCTGTCCCGAATAGTTGGCCGAATGCTTATGTTTATTCGAAAAATTCACCCGATGAAAATTACCTCACCATGACCGAAAAAACAAGCAGCGACTTCTTTAATGGAATTGATGCTTACAGAAAAAATCTCTCTGAAAACAATGTCTATGTTTCCAAAGCTTTTTCCCAAACATCAAATGAGTTCTATTTGAAGATAAAAGAGCGGGTCGACCGCCGACGCTTGTGAATCGTTAGTGAAACGAGATGTTTCAATCCTCAGTCAGGCTTTGGGATTGTTTCTCCTTGAAGTCGGCCGGAGATTTGTGCCAAAGCCATACCGTACAGACCCCGCCGACAACAAATACGTAAGTGATTATTATCGCTCGGTCTATCATTGCCGCGAGGATACCAACCTCCAACGGTATGCCAAGAACTACTGCGCCGAACCCGAGAACAAGCTCTCTGATTCCTAACGAACCTGGTGTCAGACTAATAAACATAACCACAAAACCCAGTGCCCCGAGAATAAGATACCCTCCCAGATGGATATTCTTACCCATACTATTGTAAATAATCCAGAGACGTACAGCGGCAAGGAAAAAGTTTACAACCAAGTATGCTGTTGCGACAAGGATTGTTTTTCTTTCTTTCGATACTTGACTTCGGCCGGAAAGAAAATTCCGCAGAACGGTGCTCAATTGTCCCTGACCCGTAGGAATGGGCAGCGGTACGAACAGAAAAAGTAGTGAGGCTATGATTGTTACTGCGAATACGAGCGCTAAAACTTTGTTGTCATATCCGCCCAGGCCGTAGATTGCCACCAGAACCACCAGCCCTATGATTGCCGCCGTGGAAGTCATTAAAAACACGATATATAAAAAAAAGGTCGCGAAATGCGCATAGCTGAGACCGTAGTGACGCTTCAAATAGTCGGCGCGGAAAAGAGTGCCGAATTTCATCGGCACATAATTAAGCAGTATAGTCGCATTGTGCAGCAGAACCATATCCCAAAAACCGGTCTTTGTCTTCAGGCCGTTCAACAAACACTGTACAACACGCGCGCTGCTTAAAGAAAGTAAGAACCAAAGACAATATATCACAAGAAGCTGCGCCGGACCTAATTTTAACAGGGCCTTTAGCTGGTCCCAGTGCCCGGCCAGATACCATAACAAAAAGCCTAATATTATCAGCGCAAGAATGTTCTTAAGCCATTTACTCACAACTGTCCTTGTTCGAATTCATCTCTTCTCGTAAATAAAGAAATCGGCACATAATCCTGGCTGGCTATCCATTTCCAAAGGATATTTATTCTCAATCCTTCTTGAAAGTTTCCATTGGGGGCAATTTGTCTTTACCCATTCAGAAAAACGACGGTGCCTGACGTGAGGGGACTGAAAAGGAAGGTTTACGTCACTATCGCTTGAGTAAATAATGACGAATTTCTCAGCGGCGGAAAACAAATGTCTCATATAAAGCTCAAATATACTGTCCTCGACCAGGTGGTAAATGACATCCAATGACAAAGCCAGCTCTGCCTTAAACACAGAATGCATATCCATAAAACAATCGGGCTCGTATAGGAAGAATTTTTTTGTTTTATCGTGTGCAAAACGCTCCTTGCACATCTCTATGGCAGTCTCTGAAACATCTAACCCGATGTAAGCAGGATAATCAGCTAAGGCTATTTGATTACCGTCCCCACAGCCGAATTCTATGACCGAAGAAATACCATTGTCTTTCACAAATGAGTTCAACACTTCCGCTTTAAATTCTGCGAGTTTGCCGAACGAGCCGGCTCCCGATGTCCCGCCCCTGGCATATCTCGACTCCCAGTACCCTTGCGAGCCTGAAAAAAAAGGCCTTCTCAACAAAGCCGCCACGCCTCTCGCCAACGACCCTATTAGCGGAATCCTCTCAACGACCTTCTTCACCTTTCTAATCAATCTGCCGTCCTTTCGACCAGTTAAACATCAGCCACTCTCGTATTCAATCAGAGCATCAACTATTTGGGCGGTCGGTCTGGGCCACTGCTCGGGCTCCGCGCTGGCAAGCGACTCAGCCCATAAAAGAAACTCCTGGGCAATAGCGTTTTCAAAACCCCATAACCTCGCATTTCGGCCTAAACCGTCCGAACGCTCTGTCCTGTTTCGCAGTATAAGACAGGGCTTATTAAGATAAGCGCATTCCTCCTGTATGCTGCCCCCGTCCGCAAGGACCAACTTGGCCGACTTCAAAAGGGCCGCAAAGTTAAGGTAATTCTGCATCTCCAACACGCGTATTTTGGGGCTTATCTGTTCCTTGAGGCCAAACTTCTTTAGATATTTCAACGTAGGTGTATGAATTACAAAAAGCACGGGTATCACTTCGGCAAAACTGTTGAGTAGCGATACCACTTTTTGCAGCCTTTTGGCCCGGGTAATGGTCTCCACGCGGTGACATGTGGCCAACGCAAAGGGCTGCTTGGGTATTTCAATTGTAGCGGCGGTATTCTCCATCAGCCGCAGCGCATCGACCACCGTATTGCCGTCAACCTTTATTACACGGCCGCGGACCTTCATAGCTTCCAGATTATGCTTCGCCTCCTCGGACGGCGTAAAGAGTATATCGCATCTCTTCATACAGTGGATACGTATAAGCTCTTCCGGAAACGGATGCCAGATACAAAAGCTTCTCAGGCCCGCCTCGACATGTCCGATTTTAAGGCCCGCCGCCTTGGCCATCATCATACCAAAAAGGGTGCTTAAGGTATCACCGTGAATAAGACAAATGCCTCCGCCGGCAAACACATACTCTCGCAGCCACTTGCGCCTGGCCAGCCAGGCCCAGCCAAGTTTAAACATCCAGCCGATAGCGCTGGTAAGCGAGACAACGTCCTTATTCCTGCCGTAAAGATTAACATCAGGCTCCCTCAAACCGAAAACCTTGCGCAATGACCTCGTTAACTCGGCGTGTTGACCCGAATCTATGTAGCGAAAGGCAACGCCCCGCTTCTCCAGCTCCACCATAACGGGGGCCATCTTTATAAACTGGGCTTTAGTACCGATGAAAAAATGAATCATAACATTCAGTTTCTCTTCATCACTGTTCCCGCTTCTTATGAGACCACTGCCAACAAATTTTCATTACCCAGTTTTTCCTGGCGTTTTACTGACGTATCCGACCAAAATCCTGAATAGCGGAAAAGGATAATACAAAGTGGCAAGCGTTTTAGTCTGAAAAAAACCCTTCATCACTCTTCGGATATCATAAATATTCCTGATATGATAATTCCCGGTATATTCTTTACCTGCGACCCTCCGCCCAATCTTGTAAATCAGACTCTCGGTCGGACCAGAAATAATCACCATACCACCGGGTCTGGTTACCCTGCGGAATTCACCAAACACGTCGTCAAGCTTTTCAACATGCTCCAGAACATCCATCGCAACAATCGCATCAAAACTTTTGTCCGCAAAACTGCAAAGCGGCTTTTCATTTACATCGTACACCGTCAGTTCGCTTGAGAATGAAAAGTGCGTGGATAAATCACGATAAGTAGTAATGTCCACATCTATACCCACCACAGAACCGGCGAATTTCGCAAGCAAAGGCATAAAGACTCCGCTGCCACAGCCGAAGTCAAGCACTGATTCGTACGGCCCATGCGCCTCAAGATAATTAGCTGTTAGCCATAAACGCCGCCAAAAAAGAAAACGTATCAAGAAGTTCGAATCAGTATACGCAGGAAATGCAGCTTCAGATACCTGCGCATCCTTCCCGCGTTCTGAAATAACCTCACGCATCGCACCAATTAACCGGCCCTTGTAAGCTCTGAATTCTTCAGGATTCAACACGCGCTCCTCTATGGCGTATCGTCAGTATACTCCTTTTGCAATGGCTCCCGCGGAACACTGTTTACATCAAGAAGAGCTGCCTGCAAAATCATTTGAAAACCAAGAAATAACGGCACCACAGAAAACATTATCGTGCCCGTCGGTGTAGCTATTCCCCTCGATGCATTTACATACCACGTGATCAAACCAAAAATAATGCCGAAAAGCATCAACGGCCAACCCACAAGAAACAACAGAGAGAAAGTCGAAAAATCTCTGATATAATACCGCCAGATAATCCGCTGAATATAAGCCCAAAAAAGTTTGGCCGGAAATGTCACCAGCACCTTTAATGCGCTCAACCGACTGACCTCGTCGCCGTAGTGGGTAATTACAAGAACGTCTTTCACCGTTGCCTGTATGCGATAGAGATTACACAGCATATCCGTTTCAAAAAAGTAATCATGACTTACTCTATCCAAATCTATCAGCTCCAGGCTGCTTCGGTGAATTACGGTAAAGCCATTGGTGGGGTCAAAAATGTTCCAGTAACCGGAAGCCATCTTAACAAGGTAGGAAAGACCAAGGTTGCCTATCAGTCGTATTTTCGGCATCTTTCGAAGAGACCGGCGATCGTGAAAGCGAAAACCTTTGGTGTAGTCAGCGACGCCGTCAACAACCGGCTTTACTAATTTGCCGACCATCTGTGGGTCCATCTGCCCGTCGGAGTCTATTTTCGCCACTATGTCGGCACCTTCCTCCAATGAACGGCGATACCCCGTAATCGTCGCTCCACCGACGCCGAGGTTTTCGTGATTGCGAATCACTTCTACCCTCGAATCATCGACAGATTGAGCTGCTTCAGCAGTATTGTCCAAACTATGGTCATCAACAACAATTATTCTGTCCACAATTGGAGGAACTCGCCTGATAACATCAGCTATATGAGCCGATTCATTGTACGCAGGCATAACCAGGTAAACTTTAGGTTTTTTTACCATTTTCTTCTCGCCCCGGGCTTTCCGGCAAAAAATCGCAAATAAATAATTTCCATCAAAACATTTTTTAACAGGTTTTTCCCAACCGGTTAAATGTTTTCATTATGAGATATTTATGAAGAATATCAGGTATCATTATTCCAGGCAGAGTTTTTTCGTCAACCTGGTAATAGATAGAGCTATCTTTATACACAGTTTTCTGGTTTCGAATAAAAGAAATGTGATGGCTGCTACCAGAAGAGTAAAAGTAGGCGTGACATGTCTGAATCCGGCATAAACAAATAAAGCGTGAATTGCTGAATATAGAAAAAATAAGCCGGCGACAAGCAGTCCGGGGGATTTTATTATGCTCCATATTTTTTGTTTTGCATATATACAGGCAGAAATCACGCGGATTAAGATGAGCATTAAAAGGGCAGATACGGAGAGAGTGTGCATACGCCGGAATGGATGTCCCAAAAAAGCCAGGCCCGGGTGAATCGCCGTAAATTGTCTAAACCTCCACCACCAGCCGCGAAGTGCTCGTTTAGGATGCGACTTCCAATAGGAGGTTACTTTTCGCATCAACAGCTTATGTCTTTCCTGCCAAGACATACCTGAATCTTTCTGGCCTACTAACTTGTGCAACTCGGTAAACTCTTTGGAATGTTGATAATGCCTCTTGGTCAAGTAGCGGCCTTCCGGCGGTATGTGTATACTGTTTGCTGTGTACAAGGGCCATGCGCCATAGGTACCGGTGATTAATCGAGAATCATTATACGCAAGATGTGAGTAGCAGTAGACCGAAAGTAGAATCCCCTGGGTTGCTGCCAGCGCTATAAACCATCCTTTGATAAAATTATTGAGCGGGACGTTTCGTTTTCGAATATAGTGATACAACACAACAGCAAGCACGATAAGAGAACAAATATGGGTTGGGAATAGATAAAGCGGTCTGATGAGAATGTGCATTGCAAGAGCAGCCCCTGCTATAACCGGCCACGGGGCGCGAAAGTCACTTTTATATAAACAGGCAAGGGCGAAAATCAGAAGTGAGCCTCCAAAGGCTACTGAACATTCCGCATTTACAGTAAACCACTGAATGTATCTGAAAAAGCTTCCGTATAACAACATAGTGCAAACGACACAGATGTTACTTCTGGTATAGATTCGAGCGGCTAAGGCCAAAAGGACGACCGAGGAAAGAAGTAAAAACCAAGTAAAAGTTGTTGGGGGCAACCCCAATACTACGCAAAGAATAGCTAAAAGCAGTGGATGGCCTACGGACGGCATAATTTCTGCGTGTCGATATGTGTCGAAATATCCGGTCCCGTTAACGATGTTCTCGGCAAGTGCATAGTAAAGACTGTCATCGCCGCCGTGCGACTTTACGTATTCGATTTGGGCCTGAGCTGATAGTCCCGGTTTCATGTCCAGTGAGATGTGAAAAGAAGAGAACAAAAATATTATAAGAAAGATGATGAAAACGTAATGATTCTGGTCAATTAAATGTAAAAGCTGACGACTAAAGTTGTGAATATCCAGCGAAGATCCGGCGTCAATTGTCTGTTTTTTTCGACCCATCCTGCTATTCCTTGATTTTGCCGTTAGAAGGTTGCTTCTTTAGCTGCGTAGAGAGCAATAACCTGTTATGGACAGAGATATCTGGGACATTAGATATATCGAAACTCAAGAAACCGGTCAGGAGCTGGAAACCGAGAATGAACGGTAGAGCTGAAATCATAACGGTGCCGGAAGTAGTAACAACATTATTATAAGCGTTCCTAATCCAGGTAGTTAAGCCAAATATTATGCCAAAGAGACAGAGGAAAGAACCGAATACAAGATTAAGAGAGGCGATAGAGAAATTGCGGAGGAAGTAGCTGTAAACCAGCCGGGAAAAAAAATTACGTATGTGTAGAAGAGGAAACTGAATCAACGCTCTCCAGTGGTTTAGATTGCTCTGCTCGTTGGAGTAAACAGCATCGATTGGTACTTCAACGTGCATTATTACACCATCCCAGATTTCCGTGCTGCTTATGGTAATAGCAGCGTCTACAGTGCTATTAATCAGACCCAGTAGCGAAACGACGAAGATTGAAAACATTAATTTTCTGCACATAATACTCCTCTTTCAGAGAAAATAAGTGCAATTCCGGCCCGTGTTTTATAATACGTGCTTTATTGTACGACTTCTTATCGTATAAACTGGGATTTCCCATATAATATTTTATATCCTAGCTCAGCTACGCCACTTAGCCTTATTTTCAATAGAATATCAAACCTGTCCTGAAAAATCAAGTTTTTTAACTTTATCTCGAAGTTTTTTCATCCACAATAATTGCAAAAACATGAATTTGACCACCGATTACCGGATATTTGACGTACCTCGACCAGTGTCATCGTCTGAAATCCAAGTTTTTCAGCAATTCTTATCATTAACCATACCCAATGGGCACAGGCTTCAATCGATGGATACGTTCAAGTATCTCATGGAATAATGATTTTGATACCATCACCTCGGCCATTTGAAAAATAACATATCTTGAGTGCTTTATCACCTTGGCGCCGATCTTTATCAGTTTCACTTGGAGCGTCCTAAGCAACCAGTCCTTTATCTTCTTTGGCAAAGCCAAACGCCTAAGAAAATTGCCGAGATTGTAAGCCAAAGCAAATAACTGAAGACGAACCTGATTATCAGTAAAATCATGACATGAAAGTCGAGTCCAGTTTAACGCATATTTGCCTTCCTTGATCCACTGCTCGGGCTCCGCGCCAGCAAGCGACTCAGCCCATAAAAGAAACTCCTGGGCAATAGCGTTTTCAAAACCCCATAACCTCGCATTTCGGCCTAAACCGTCCGAACGCTCTGTCCTGTTTCGCAGTATAAGACAGGGCTTATTAAGATAAGCGCATTCCTCCTGTATGCTGCCCCCGTCCGCAAGGACCAACTTGGCCGACTTCAAAAGGGCCGCAAAGTTAAGGTAATTCTGCATCTCCAACACGCGTATTTTGGGGCTTATCTGTTCCTTGAGGCCAAACTTCTTTAGATATTTCAACGTAGGTGTATGAATTACAAAAAGCACGGGTATCACTTCGGCAAAACTGTTGAGTAGCGATACCACTTTTTGCAGCCTTTTGGCCCGGGTAATGGTCTCCACGCGGTGACATGTGGCCAACGCAAAGGGCTGCTTGGGTATTTCAATTGTAGCGGCGGTATTCTCCATCAGCCGCAGCGCATCGACCACCGTATTGCCGTCAACCTTTATTACACGGCCGCGGACCTTCATAGCTTCCAGATTATGCTTCGCCTCCTCGGACGGCGTAAAGAGTATATCGCATCTCTTCATACAGTGGATACGTATAAGCTCTTCCGGAAACGGATGCCAGATACAAAAGCTTCTCAGGCCCGCCTCGACATGTCCGATTTTAAGGCCCGCCGCCTTGGCCATCATCATACCAAAAAGGGTACTTAAGGTATCACCATGAATAAGACAAATGCCTCCGCCGGCGAATACATGTTCCCGCAGCCACTTGCGCCTGGCCAGCCAGGCCCAGCCAAGTTTGAATATCCAGCCGATAGCGCTGGTAAGCGAGACCACGTCCTGGTTCTTGCCGTAAAGATTAACGTCAGGTTCCCTCAAACCGAAAACCTTGCGCAATGACCTCGTCAACTCGGCGTGTTGACCCGAATCTATGTAGCGAAAGGCAACGCCCCGTTTCTCCAGCTCTACCATAACGGGGGCCATCTTTATAAACTGGGCTTTAGTACCGATGAAAAAATGAATCATAACACCTTGTTTCTCTGCACCTTTTCCTGACCAGCGCAATTCAACGTCTCTTAAGCAGAATCGTTCCCGTCCTCCTGTCAGTCTCGAGCTCATAATTTATTTTCAGATGCTCAACGTTATGTTTTTCAGAAAGGCCGCTCCAGTCCTGAAAGGTAAGAAAAGCATAAGCATAGTCACCTCTCAGGATGTCTTCCCAACTGCCGTCAATAAATTGCTTTTCATCGAACTTCTGATTGAAAAACACATTGAACATCCAGCAGTGCGACCTGTACTCACGCCCCAGCATCCACGAGCGTTTGTGAATATCTTTGGAGACTAATATCTTCGCACCCTTGTCTAACCGAAGCTCATTCGCAAAAGCGCGGTAGGGCTCATATCGCCACTGGCTTTTTTGAGCCACTGCCTTCTTTTTCAAAGATGTCAGATTAACTTCCAATGGATAATAAATGATAAGGAAGAAACAAACAAACGAGACAAAAAGCGCAACAAGCCCACGTTTTTTCGAAAGCGCTCCTACCATGACCAGAATCGTCACCGAAATTGGAAGTATAGCGGCCGTGTAGAAAATTTCCGGCCCCCTAAGTTGGAAGAATCCAACCAAATCGTCTACATGGGACATAGAAGCCAAAACAAGAATAAATGCCGCCAAAACAAGAATAAATGCTATAACAAGTCGTGGAATATGATGCGTTCCCTTCGCAGTCCAAATACCTTTTACGTCGAAACTAAAAAACTGGGCTGCCCATATACACACCCCGGGAATCGCAGGTGCAAAGTACCGCCAGATTATATGAAAACTTCCTCTCACATAACTGATGAACATCACCAATATAAGCGGTAAAACCCACGTGATTCTTTCTCGTATCGAAAACTCCTTTTTTGCAGCACCGCATCCCACAAGAAAATACAACAATACACTGGCAAAAAAAGTCTTCGTTGAAACATACGTGTACCACGACATACTCCGCTCAGCAGTGGGGTAATACCCTCTGTAGTTAAACTTCAGAAGGGTCTTTATATTCGAAGGACGAATAGAAAAGAGCGGGTCTTTGAGAAAAGCAAGGTCGAGTATCATCAACATCACGAGTCCTGTCAGCACGCCGATACATATCCAGCCTGCATCACGCCAGAATCGCCTTATGCCGCCACTACTCTCAGATTTCAGCAAAAGACCTAAGGGCAGCACCACCAGGCATATACCGGTTTCTTTGGATTTCGTCGCCCAGAAAAATAGTAACCCAAGAACGACCAGTACCACATGCTTGCGGACTCTGGCCCCTAACCCAAAATATAAATATATAAAGGTCGCAAGGGTAACCAGAAACATGACCGTGATATCCGAAAATGTGCAGCCGGCATAATATGCGAAAAGGTCATTTGAGCATAACAACAGAACAGCCAATAGGCCAATCACCCAGCCACGTCTGCCTGCAAGTAGCTTCGCGCACCAATAAACTAACACGCAGGTTGAGAAAAATAAAAAACTCCAGTATACCTTAGCGCCCGTAAGAGCATCGCCCGCGAGCCACATGAATAATTTCTGCAGGTATATGTGCCCGTACCGATTCAATACCCAGGCCTGCCTTGTCGTATACTGTGAGACATTCATATAAAACAGGTCGTCCCACTCTATCGAAGTGCCAATATAGAAAAATGCCCATACGGCAGCCACGACGGCAACCACCGGCGCTGCAATGTAATCCAACCTGGTCAGTTCAAACCGGTCTTGCTCAAGGTCCAACTCGACCGGAACCTTCAAGCTGGTCCCTTTCTGACCTGAGCTCTCATCCAAAATACGACGTTTCTTTTTCTTCATCTTCCGAACAGAACCGCTGGTCCTGGCGATGGATTTCGATAGAAGTTCAAATTCTCAAGTCTTGTCATATTCCTGTTTGCGGAGGAAGAATAGCTGTTCATCCTGCAGGATTCGAAGCCGGCTTATCATCCCTGCAAGCAGCGCGGTTATGTAACAGATAAGCGAGACAAAACCAAAACCGCCGGCTAAAAAACCCACAAAAATATAGGGCGAAAATGCACCGGTTCGAAAATAATGCCACATAACGAAGCCGCCACATAATAAAGCAAATGCCAAAAACACCAAACTTATTCCGCCAAAAACGTGCAGCGGCCGGTAATCCCTGTAGGCCCTTAGAATTATCAGCAGACTGTTCCAGCCGTATTTCCACAGATTGCCGGCCACCTTGCTCTTGCCGACCTTACGCACACCAATCACCTTCACCGGCACCTCGACAATCCTCAGCCCGCGAAACGCCAAATCCAGTATGACCTCGTGCGTGTACGTGTGTCGGCCAAGTAAAGTCGCCCGAAGGGCTGCATCACGACTGTAGGCCCGGAAACCGCACGAAACGTCGTTAAGGTTTAACTGAGTCAGCTTGTTTAAGATGTTAGCAGCCCTTTTGTTGCCCCACTTTTTTATCCACGGCATCTTTGGAACCAGAGCAGGGTCGGCAAATCGACTCGCCGTGACCATATCCGCCTTGCCATCAATGATTGGAGCAAGCAATTTTGGTATATCTTCAGTGTTAAACTGACCGTCAGCATCGATATTGACTATTATATCAGCTCCGAGACCAAGCGCCGTCTGCAGTCCCTGTCCGAACGCAGCTCCAAGCCCTCTGTTATGGCTAAAGCTTACAACCTTTGCGCCAGCCTCAGCCGCCACCGCAGCCGTCCGGTCTGTGCTGCCGTCATTCACCACGACGACCTCAACGTTTTCTACCCCGGGTATGTCCCTCGGTATGGCCTCGATTACCTGCCCCACCGTAGCGGCTTCGTTGAACGCCGGAATGGTTACAACTACCGAAACAGGTTTTTTTTGATGCATCTTATAACCTCGAAAAAGACCTGACAAACTTCACCATAGAACAACTAATGCACAGGAAATCTGACACATAGTTCCTTTACTTTCTCTCTCATCTGTTCCCTAAAGGATTCATTTATCTTATATTCACTGTCACTGACGGGCTTTACCTCTTTTAGTACCGTATCTATCATATCGGCTATCTTGCCCATCTCTTTAGCGCCCATACCGCTTCTTGTAACAATAGGAGTGCCCAATCTCAGACCGTTGCCGACCGTAGCCACCTGCTTTTCGTAAGGCAGCCCGACCCTGTCGACTATAATGCCACATTCCTCAAGGCAGTGACGTGCTGTCGCGCCGGTCAGGCCTTCTCTAAAATTTGCCACGTTTACCAAAAGCATATGATTGTCCGTCCCGCCGGTTACAACATCGTATCCTGAATCCAGCAAGGCACTCGCCAGCTCTTTTGCATTCTCTATGATTTCGAACTGCCGCGACTTGTACTCATCACAAAGTGTTTCCTTAAAGAAAACCGCCTTGGCTGCGATATTGTTAAAGTAAGGCGTCCCCTGCAGTCCCGGAAAGGTCGCTTTTTCGACAAGCTCCCAAAGAGCGACATCTTTCCCTCCGGTATTTATTTTTCGGTCTTTATCTTTTCCCATAAGTATGAGGCCGCCCCTTGGCCCGCCCGACTTATACGTACTCGTTGTTGTAAAATGTGCGCAGTCTATTGGGCAAGGATGCGCGCCGGCTATCACCAGGCCGGATATATGCGAAATGTCCGCCAGGAGATAGGCACCCACCTTATCGGCGATTTCTCTGAACCTCACGAAATCAATTGTCCTCGAATACACACTGGCTCCGCAAATTATCAGCTTCGGTCTGACCTTGGCTGCAATTTCACCAATCGAATCATAATCCAGAAGGCACGTCTCTTTATCGAGCAGGTAATTCTCTACGTTGAAGAACTTCGCCGCGACCGATTCTTCGCAGCCGTGCGAAAAATGTCCCCCCTGCTCCGGGGGCAGGCTTAATATCTTGTCACCCTTCTCCAGGAGCGCTGTAATAACAATCAGATTTGCGGAGGTGCCCGAGTGCGGCTGCACATTAGCGTATTGTGCGCCGAAGGCCTCCTTCGCCCTTTCGACAGCAAGTGGCTCCAGCTCGTCTACAACTTCACAGCCGCTGTGCAATCTCGCCCCCGGGAAACCCTCAGCCGTCTTGTTCTGTACTACTGACCCAAGGGCCGCCAGGACCGCCCTTGAGCACCGATTCTCTGCTGCGACAAGCTGCACCGTCTCTTGCAGCCTTTCGTACTCTCTGCTTATTAGTTTATAGACTTCTTCGTCTGCTTCTTTGAGGGCGCCGAATTGCCCTGCGTGATATTCATCGCAGCAAAGGTTATCTGATAACATTTCCAACACCTTCGAATCCCTTCTTGACCAGCAGGAGAAAACGTCCTTGTTTTGTGACCGTTATAGAGCCTTCTCAGAATGAATCAATTGCTCCGGAAACCTCGGAACCCGACCGTTTAGCGAAAGAACATGTTAAGAATATCGTTATATGTTAGGTACACTAACAGTGCCAGGATGAACGTTACACCGACATAGGCTACAGCTTCTTGGGCCCGCTCACTCAAGGCTGAGCCTTTGATTTTCTCAACCAGCAGGAGCACAAGCCATCCACCATCAAGGGGCGCCACCGGAATACAAAGGTTAAACACCGCAAGAAGAACGCTTATCACACCAAAAAAGTGAACGTATTCAATCAAAGGTCTCTGGGCAGCTATCTTATAACTAATCGCCATAATGCCAAAAGGCCCCGAAAGCTCTTCCTGACCGACAAGTCCGGATATCAGACGCTTTAAGCTCACGTATGTCTGCACGACGATTGTGACGGCCTTTCTACACCCGATGACAACCGCATCTATCGGCCCACTGGCTCTATAAAGCCTTTCCAGATATTCGAACGGAACAGGTGCTGCAAAAACGCCTTCGACGGAGATAAAATCTTTCGAGTTATCCACCTTGAACGCAACACCGCCGGCCACTCTCTCATCGATTCGCCAGTTAAGCGAGATTCTCTCACCGTCGTATCGCCTGATTTCTCTGATTACATCGTGGAAATTTGACACTGGTACCGTATCAACAGCCGTTATCGAAGCGCCGCGAGGAATCTCTAACTTCGCAGGACCGCCCTCTACAGCAATGCTTTTGGCTACAACCAGATGCTCCATATCAAGCGCCACGACGATGCCAATCACTGCCTCGTCACCACCGCGTGGGCGTTTGGGAACAACGGAAACCACAACAGTCTCTTCGACACCCTCCTCACTGCTACGCAGAACCTTTATGCGCAGTTCTTGGCCCTCATGTTCTATAGTAACGTCTCGCATTTCACTATAAGTGGGATTCTCGACGTCACCAATTGCAAGAATAATATCACCGCTCTCCAACCTGCCGCCGGCACCAGTACCTTCCTGCCTCCTGCGTTTTTTACCGACCAATGCCAGCAATCTACTCTTGATTCTGCCTAACCGGGACCTGGCACCACTCTTGCCGGACACCGGCGCAACGGTAGTTATCCGCAGACGCGGCACAATAGAATATATGTGACAAAGGTCAGCCTCAGACTCAACTTGCCTCTTCGCAGAGCTAAGGTTGAGTCTTATTTGTGACTCAACCCGCTCGACTTCTTTAGAAACAGGGTCGGTCCTCTCAGCCAAAATCGTCACTGTTGGCCCAAGAGTATTTCGTACTATCTCCGCCAATTCCCAATTTGTGTCCACATTGTTGCCGTTAACAGATATTATCCGGTCGCCGGGAAGCAGTCCTGTCTTCGCTCGCAAATCATTGGCATCTGCTTTGGAAAGCTTTGCGACCGTCAAACTCATTGGTGGCAGTACGCCAAAACCCCTCATTCGCCCGCCCAATAGCCACTCCGGCACAACGGCAAACTCCTTTTCTTCGAAGCCGTCCGCACGGCGAACCTTTACTTTAATCGCCTCGTTCCTACCGGAAAGAGCCGCTGCTATCCTTATACTGCTAAAGTCAAGATTACCTCTTTTGCCTGCAATCTCGATTATCTCGTCGCCGGGTTTCAAACCCGCACGCGCTGCTGGTGACCCAGGAACCACGCCGCCAACCATCGGCGGCATCAGTTTTATACCGACAAGGAATACAACCATAAAAATTAAGATAGCGCCGATGGCGTTAAAGAAAACACCCGCCGCTATAACAGCCATCCGAACACCGACCGGCTTGTTGGCAAATGACCGCGGGTCGTCACTGGCCTCGACCGCCTTTGTGTCCTCCTGACCAAGTATCTTGTTATAGCCTCCAAGTGGAATAAGGCCGATACGGTACTCAGTCTCGCCGGGCCGGGCTTTCCTGCCGATTGTAAAAGTCAACAGACTACCGTCCGATTTCTCGTCTTCGGTATGATAAAAACCAGGCAGCACACGAACACGATACCCATTCTCTGTCCTTAGAATACCCACAAAAGTCGGAGGAAGGCCGAGCGAAAAGGCTTCAACCTTAATACCCGAAAGTTTGGCAACAATGAAATGACCCAATTCGTGAACCAGTATCATCGCCCCAAAACCAATCACCACCAGCAGCACATTCCCGAAAGCGCTGAGGTTGCGCGCAATCAGATAAATAACCGTAGCGACCACAGCAAGCAGCAAAAAAAATCGAAAATTCTTCTTCAACAAACCTTTCCGTTCAGACATTCAAATAATCTCCAAATTCAGCCCTTATGCTTTTATGCTCTTGTGTTCTTGTGCCCTCTGTTCGACCTCTCTTCTCGCCCAGGCATCCGCATCGAGCAATTCCTCCAGCGACACGGTCGTTTGAGCGTTATGTTTATTCAAACAGTGCTCAATAAGTTGAATTATACTAACAAATTTGATTCCACCTGCCAAGAACTCTTGCACCGCCGCTTCGTTCGCCGCGTTGAAAACAGCGGCGGCAGTCCCACCCGTTCGCGCAACTTCAAAGCCTAATGACAGTGCGCGAAACGTCTCCAGGTTCGGCTTCTCAAACGTAAGCTTTCCTACCTCCTCCAGCCGCAGACGCTTGCCAATCCCGGCGACGCGACAAGGATACGTCAAAGCATACTGTATCGGAATACACATATTCGGCTCACCGAGCTGCGCTACTACCGACCCGTCCACAAACTCAACAAGCGAATGGACTATCGACTCAGGATGGACCAGAACCTCTATTTTTTCAACCGGCATATCAAAGAGCCAGTGCGCCTCGATAACTTCAAGCGCCTTGTTCATCATAGTCGCCGAGTCAACAGTAATCTTCGGCCCCATATCCCAGACCGGATGTGCGAGCGCCTCCTCAAGTGTCACATTCTCAAGGTCGGCGGTCGTGGCCTTCCTGAACGGCCCCGCGGAAGTCGTCAGAATGATTTTGCTGACCTCATCGCGGGAGCCCGCCTGCATCGCCTGAAAAATTGCTGAATGTTCGCTGTCCACCGGCAGAATAATACCGCCGTTTTTTTTAACGGTCTGCGTCAGCAGTTCACCTGCAACAACAAGCGGCTCTTTGTTCGCAATAGCAAGCGTCTTGCCTTTCCTCGCGGCCGCAAGTACCGCAGGCAGACCCGCCGCACCGACAACTGCGGTAAGAACAATATCAACATCATCAAGCTGCGCAATCTCTATCAAGCTGTCCGGGCCGGCTAAAACCTCAACATCTAAATCACCGACCAGCTCGCGAAGCCGTGCCGCATAATCGGCATTTGTAATCGCGACAAATCTCGGCTTATACCGCCTCGCCTGCTCAGCTAACAAATCAACACTGCTGTGCCCACTGAGCGCAATAATCTCGTATTGCGTTTTTTTCTTTACGAGCGACGAGCGACGAGCGACGAGCGACGAATTAAGCGCATCAATTACTCTCAGCGCGTTCTTGCCTATCGAGCCGGTCGAACCTAAAATGACAATTCGTTTAGCCATAAATTCCGGCACCCTCCTCGGCTAAGCTGAACACAAACACCTCAAAGCCAAATCAATACCATCTTTTTATCGGCTGTTCAACCACTGTCCCTTGCGGACTTTTCGCCAAGATGAATCAGCAAGCTGACCTCGCTGGTCGTGACTACTATCTTGAACACAACCGCGCACATTGCGGGTACTACATAGAAACCCAGTATGGTGTTCAACGGCCACGGAACAAAGCCGGGAATTCCAAGCTTGGCGCCTTCGGCAACACTCAAAATAGGCCTTGAAAACGACAAAAGCACAGGGACGATGGCAAAAGAAGCCGCCGGCAAACTTGTGTACAGCGACAGGAAGAAAGATTGTTTGAGGACCTCACGTGCCGGCCCGCGCCCCCGAAGCCACAAGCCGAAAATAATACCCCACACAAAGGCCATACCCATACTGAACACCGGTATCCCCATACCCATCACTATCGCAGCACATTCAACAAAATACACGCCGATAAGCAGTACAAAATAGCGAAGGAATGTTGTCCGCTCGCCGTAAGCTTTGCGCAGCACACCGGCGAGAGGAACAGCGCAACCAAACCCGCCGACCAGATTCACTGCGACTAAAATGTATTCAGGAAGTTCCATTCGCTTCACAACGACTAAAATATGCTCAAGCATGTGCGTGTATTATGCCCTTCTGACCGATGCTAAATGACGGCTCGCCTTTACTTTACGATAATGAACACAAACCTTTATGCTACGATACCACCCCCAAACTGTCAAGCCAGCAGTCCCAAAACCGCTTGATTCACTTGCCCCCACTCTTGTTTTCGCAAAGAAAACGTGGGGGACGATCCCTTGCCCCGTTAGAGGCCTTTTCTCCGCTCTCTAATGGGGTTCCCACCCACCGTCATCCTGAGCGGAGCGAAGCGGAGTCGAAGGATCTGGCCCTCGAATATAATTTACCTTCCGCTCTTGCCCCGATTTTTGCATTTTGCTATGTATTTTTGCTTTTTTATTTTTAATATTTGATTTTCCCTCCAATACCGACCATAATAAAACCCGCGATAAGCGGGAATTGACACCATTGACCTGACCGTGATGACTGCAATTCATTACAAAAGAAAGGGGGTTAGCAATGAAAGAAGAAAAAAAACAAAAAGGGAAAAAGCGGCTAACTACAGCTTTTGGAATCCCTGTGGCTGACGACCAGAACAGCCTAACGGCCGGCGAACGGGGACCTGTACTAATGCAGGACGTTCACTTGCTGGAGAAGTTGGGCCACTTCGACCGTGAGCGGATTCCAGAACGAGTCGTCCATGCAAAAGGAGCTGGAGCGCACGGCTATTTCGAGGTTACTGCCGACGTAACCAAGTACACCAAAGCCAAATTTCTCTCCAAAGTCGGCAAGCGTACCGAAGTCTTCGCTCGCTTTTCCACCGTTGGCGGTGAAAGGGGTTCTGCCGATGCTGCACGAGATCCACGCGGCTTTGCAGTCAAATTCTACACTGAAGAAGGAAATTATGACTTTGTTGGCAACAACACACCGGTATTTTTCATCCGCGACCCATTGAAGTTCGCCGACTTCATCCACACCCAGAAACGGAACCCTGCGACCAACCTCCCTGACCCGGATATGTTTTGGGACTTCCTGTCACTTACACCCGAATCCATTCATCAAGTTACAATTCTTTTCTCCGACAGGGGAACACCGGCCACCTATCGCAACATGAACGGATATAGCAGCCACACCTTCAAGTGGTACAATGATAAGGGCGAGTATTTCTGGGTGCAGTACCATTTCAAAACGGACCACGGTATCAAGAATCTGACTGGAGCCGAATCGAAGCGGCTCTGCGCCGAAGACCCGGACCACGCCACCCGCGACCTGTACGAGGCCATCGAGCGCGGCGACTATCCTTCCTGGACGCTTCAGATGCAGATTCTCACACCGGACAAGGCAAAGGATTTCCCCTGGGACATCTTCGACATCACCAAAGTCTGGCCGCATGCAGAGGTCCCGCCCATCAAAGTTGGAAAGCTCGTTCTAAACCGCAACCCGGTCAACTATTTTGCAGAAGTGGAACAGGCGGCCTTCTGCCCGGGAAACGTGGTGCCAGGCATCACCATTTCACCCGACAAGATGCTGCAAGCAAGAGTCTTCTCCTACCATGATACGCACCTTCACAGACTGGGACCGAATTATCACCTGATTCCAATCAATGCGCCAAAGCACGCTCCTGAAACCAGTTACCAGCGAGACGGCTTCATGCGAGTCGACGACAACGCAGGTGCCGGACCCAACTACTGGCCCAATACCTTCGGCGGACCGCCGCCCGACCCGACGACAGCTGAGCCTGCCTTTGAGATTTCCGGCAAAGCAGCTCGACACCCCTTCGCCCATCCAAACGACGACTTTGTCCAGGCTGGTACACTCTACAGCAAGGTCATGTCAGACCAGGACCGAGATAATCTCATCGGCAACATAGTCGACCACTTGGGCAACGCACAAAAGCGAATCCAGCTGCGCCAGACCGCCTTGTTCTTTAAGGCAGACCAGGAGTATGGCCGTCGCGTAGCCGAAGGCATAGGACTGGATGTCAACGAAGTCAAACGCTTGGCGCAGATGTCTGACCAGCAGCGCGCAAAGACCACCGAACAGGGAACTTACTCATAACTTTTCAGACTTGATTTTAAATCTGTATCCAGGTAACTCGATATCGATTAGCGGCCAAACGCCGCCATATAACCGGTGCCTGAACTCGGACCCGCTCCACCCGTCCCCCTGACCCGACTCAAGGTTCTAGTCTTTCAAGAGACTGGTCATACCCCGCTTCGCCACAGATAGACAACTGCCTGCTCATAATCTTTGCCACTCGCTGTTCACCATATCGGTCTCATCTGCCACACGTCAAGTGACCTGACCCTAACGGCTCCGCCCTCGGCGAACAGCTCAATACCAAGGTCTTTTTCGCCCGGATAGATTACCTTTGCCACCGCTCGCCGGCCGTCATTTACAAACACTTCCATCACCGACTTATCCAGGAAAACCTGAAGCGTCAAAGCCTTTTCGTCACCTGCCGGCCCCAGAGCAACCTTCACGCCGGCAACGTCAAGGGTCGCTCCATCGCAGCTTATCACCACGCCGCGATTGCCATCTTCGCTGCGCCTGACCTTAAGGCCGACGACTTCGGCGTCGATGAGCTCGAACTCAACGATAATCTCAAGCGTATCTCCCCGTACCTCTTCAAGAACTAAGCCGGCATTGTTCAAAACCACAGTCTCGGCCGCGATGTGCTTATGCCGAAGCTTCCGCAGCTCCTTGACAGGCCTTTGCCGCAGCAGCCCATCCGAATCCAACGATAGGACACGCGGCAGGGCCAGGCACCCGTTCCACCCGCGGCCATCCTTAAATCCGCTTATCCAGCCGTACATGATGCATCGGTCTTTTTCATCAAAGAAAACGTGTGCCGACGAAAAACCACGGTCGCTGGAAACACCTTCGCATTTATTCTGTCCGTAATTATGAGTCAGAATCCCCGCCCTTTCCGGCCGGAAGCTCAATGTGTCCACATCAAAGCTCCCCACCCAGTACCTCACCGGTCCGCTCGGATGCACCATCAGTACCCATCTGCCTTCCAGCTCAAAGAACATTGGCACTTCCACATTCTTCAGCTCGCTCTTGGGCGCCTTATACAGCAGTCCCCGGTACTGCCACCGGGCGAAACCATCGTCCTCACTCTCGTATATTGGCACGGCCCGGTCCCGGCCCACGGAGTCCGCCCCAGCGACCATGAAAGTCCTTCCGGCATGCTCGAAAACATACGGGTCACCGCCGCCGCCGAAGCTCGGCCCGCCGTGGATGGCAGGATGCAAAATCGGATTGTCCGGATGCCTCCTCCACGTAATCATTTCATCGTCGCCCAGGGCCGCCCGCTGGTCACGCGGCCCCTTATAGTTTGGAACGTGCGTGTAAAAAATCATCGGCACGCCTTTCTTATTGATTGTCACACAGCCCGAATTGCACCGCAGCTCATCTTCAGCCGGCACCAGAGCAATCGGCAGGTGTTCCCAGTGCACCAGGTCTCTGCTGCGGGCGTGTCCCCAGTGAATATTGGCCCAGTGGTCGGCATAAGGATTGAGCTGGTAGAACAGGTGGTAATAGCCCTTATACCGAATGCCCCCGCACGGGTCATTCATCCATTGGGCTATCGGCCGAAAATGGTAAACCGGCCGCGTCCGGTCCGCCGCCACCCTGACGCCGGCCGCACGCAGCGACTCAGCCGCCTTCGCCAGCGCCGGGTCGCAGCTCTCAGCCCGCCGACAACCAGGCGAACCAGACGACACCACCGCCATCAGCAGAACAAGCCCTCCCAAAGCTCGCAAACATAATGTCACCAACATAAGCAATGACGTTCTCAATTTCATAACCGTAATCTCCTCTTCGCCGGCCGACTGCTAATGCCCCGCCCCCAAACTGTCAAGCCGGGTCATTTCGAGCTTGCTTGCCCCTACCTGATTGGGGGGCCGAGAAATCTATTAGAAACACCGTCGCGAAGCGACATCCACATCGTTTAGCCTCCAGCTTGCCCCATGATTTCGTGCGGGGGGCTCCGCTGGGGGTTCTCTCTAATGGGGCCCATTTTTACATTTTGCTATGTATTTTTGCTCTTTGATTTTTAATATTTGATTTTCCCTCCAGTAACGGCCATAATAGCACCCGCATAAGCGGGATTGACTGTTAGCCCGCTTGGAGTGTGCGCGACCGTGTTGCATGAGAGCATATCAGCTTTCTTGCGCAAAACTGGATGACCCGTAGTTGAGAAAGAGAGGGAGTAGATTTGGCCAAGTCCAAACCCGTCGCAAAGAGGAGAAGCAAGAAGCGAGTTCCAGCTTGGGCGGTGGACCCATTTCACAGCTTTCTTCACGAAGCGGAACGCTTAGAACACGTTGTGCGCCTTTCCGCGCGCGGGATTGGCGTGCTCCAAGCCATGCCCAAGGTCGTCGAAGTGCTAATGGAAGTCGACAAGGACGCGTCGGGGGAAGCCTCTCAGCGCCTTGAAAATGCGCGCACGGAGGCCAAACTAGCGAAGCGCGAGGTAGAGTCTGGATTTCCTGTCCTACATAGTTGGGCTGTCGTTGGGTTGTGGGCCCTGTTGGAAGCACTCATTCGAACGTTTGTAGCCGAATGGTTAAAGCATAAGCGTTCAGTTTGGCACAGTGAACATATTCAGCGCCTCAAGGTCAGGCTTGGCGAGTATGAAGCGATTCCGCCGAGTCAGAGACATCACTTCGTAGCTCAACTCCTTGAGAGGGACCTCGGTGCGGGCTTGAAGTATGGCGTTGCTCGGTTTGAAACTATCCTCGAACCATTTGGGCTGTCAGGCGACATACCGGAGATCGTGCGACGCACGATTTACGAACTGGCACAGGTGCGCAACCTCGCTGTGCATAGAGCATCCAAGGTTGACAGGCGGTTTCTCCAAGCATGTCCTTGGCTAGATGTCCGGGTTGGGGATCAGCTTCACGTGTCTGTGGGCTCGTTCAACAAGTACACCTGTGCTGCAATGGCTTACGTCACCTTACTCATCTGTCGGGTCAAAGAACACTTCGGCATAAACATGGCCAAGCACAGAGCCTCGACGGAAGAATTTATTGACCGTCAGTTAGCTGATAAAACGTTGCGACGGCCGAGTACCCGTCGCCGGTGAGCTTTTACGTTAGCTAGAAAATATGAAAACAAATATACTTGACATTATATTTATTTTAAGCCTTATACTTTTATATTTCCTCCCTAGAAAATCAAGAAAACATAAGCTTTTTTGGATAATTCCACTAATTGTCCTTTTAGTTAACTTGGGAATACGCGTATACCTTATTCATGAAAAACACATAAACTCAGAAAGAATAGCCGCACTTGCCAAGAGGGTTAACGTTATAAATTCGCTAGAAATTTATGTAGATTTAGATGAAATTACTGAAAACAGAGAACTAACTGAAAAAGAAACATCGGCAGGTATTCAAAGTGTTGTTGGCTTATTCACAAGTGATGGTACTCGTTTCAGATTTGTTACTGATTTTCAATTTTCTTATCAACAAATTTCTCAAAATATTCGAAGAGCAATGTTTATTTATACCCCCGAAGAACCCACAAAGATTCTAGGAAGAAACATTGAATTCTTAGAAACAATGGGAAAATTTGCTTTCAATTATATTGATTTTATTGACCCAATTGGGTTTAATAGAAATAATACCAATCATATGATTAGCATATCAATATTATTAAATGGGACAAAGGTAGTTTCTTTAGAAAACATTGGAATAACTGACGGGAAGTTGTATACTGGCCAATTGGTACATAATGTATCTGACGCATTTGAGAATATTTCGCAAAAATACCAAAAAGAAATAGAATCAAAAATCTGAAACATGATCTGACAACTTAGTCCAGCGCCCTCCACCTAAGCGGCGCCGCTGACGCGTATCCTTTCCTATAAAGCCAATGAACGAACGCAAAAACAAACCTAAAAGCGAATATCTCCTGCTCATTTTCGCATGGACGGTTGTAGCCCTCCAATATATGGCGATCTTCTTGTTGCCCCGATTAATGAGCCTTGCAGTGAGCAGTTGGACTCAGTATTTGGCTTACGCCAGCGGGTTCCTGTTCGCCTTGGGGTTCATTGGCGAAGAACGCATTGCGCGCGTAGACCGCGTTCTCTCACAAAATGCTAAAAGCATTAGCCGCGCCTTCAATGATTTTCTTTTGTACTACTTGCTTATCGGCGAGCAAGAGAAAGGCGAACGCCGAGAGAACGCAATGTGGTATTTGTTTGCAGTGCTCGATTTAATCATGTGGGTGGTGCTTTTGACCGTTACCTTGCCTTGGCTAGGCGTAGACCTTCGCAGCTCACTGGCCTTCCTAAAGGGCCTAAAGTGGACTCGGTTGCTCATTGCGTCGTTTGTGATATGCTCCATACCAATGGCTTTCCTTCCTCTCAGCAAGCTGGTGGACCGGTTCATCACTAGACTCGTCCGGCGTAAGGTTGGTTCGTTCCGCTTTCTGCTGAACCTTTGGTTCATCCCTGTTGCGTTTCTTTTCGGTTGGATCACGGTTCCTTGGTTGTTTTTTGTGTTAGTGACATGGTTCTTCTTGCAGGGATTCATGTTCATCGTGCACTGCAAGAATCGGTTGAGATTAGGTAATGTACTGTACGTCTTCGGGTTTATTCTGTTGCTGATAAGTTTCGCCCTGTTTTTATTTAATCAGAAGGCTGCGAAGGGCAGCTAACGAATCGCTCCAGCGTACCCTGTCCAACACCACCGCTGAGCTTTTCGTTATGCGGAAAGAGGCAGCACAAGGCGGCTTCTTACTCTACGCCGGGTTCTAAAACTGTCGCCGGAACAAGACGCACCGGCCCTAACAGGCCCGAGTCCATCGCCGGCCAGCCGGACGCATCGAACTTGCGATAGTTAATATTGACGAAGTTGATTTCGTAAAACTTCTTCCACACCACGCCCCGCCGGTCCAAGTCCGCTATCCGGTTCGCCGACAGGTTCGTAACCTCCACCTCAAGCTCGTTTTCCCCCTCGCCAAGAAATTCACCAACCGCAATCTTAAAAGGAATACACCACGATGCACCCACATACTTACCGTTAATTTTCACGCGTGCACTTTCGCAAACCCGCCCAAGGTCAAGCACCCACTCGTCCACATAATCTGCGGGTCTGTCGAAACTAATCTTATAACGCGCTGTCCCCGCAAATCTTTTCGCCTCCTCATCCCCAGGCTCCGTCCACGAAGCTAAAGTCTCTGTCTCAAATCCACCCGGCAGCTCCGGTCCCCCCTCAACAAAAGTCACTTCCCACTTTCCTTTTATTTCATACGGCTCACCATCGGCCCGCAGGTACCGCCACTTCGGCCCATCAATCTTCCGCGATGAAAACGTCCGCAGAATACACGACTGCCCCGGCTGCAACT
>CAZOUM010000014.1:0-50470 GCA_964582985.1 uncultured Pirellulales bacterium
TAAAATGAAAAAATTGACCAAAAAGATACAAAAAAGTTCAAAAGTAACCACGGATTTCACCCCATTAGAAAAACAAAAGGCACGTTTCTAACGGGGTAAACGGATTACGCGGATTCTTTGCCACGAAGGCACAAAGGCACAAAAGAATATGGCCACAGAGAACACAGAGAGCATAGAGAAAAAAAGCTTATCAGGTAATCGGGTAATCAGGAAGTGGATATCAGGGGAACAGGATATCAGGATGTGGATATCAGGGGAACAGGGTATCAGGATGTGGATATCAGGATATCAGAATATCAGGTTGCCGGACATCAGGGGAACGGGGAGTTCGGAGATTGTCCACGCACCAAATTTAAAAACAAAATTGGTGCGGGATCTGCGCTCATTCTGAGCTTGAGAAACTCTGGGGCCCGTTAGAAATGGGATGCCAGCCCCGTTAGAAACTCGCACTGACGGTGCGGCAGTCGCCGGAGGCGACTTACTTCTAACCGGGCCAGAGGTGTCTGCCTTGTGCTCGGCGGGGATTTCTAACGGGCTGGAGAGAATCCGACCCGCCGTGCCGGCCCGCTGCGACGCGGTCGCATCGCGGCGAGAGCCACGGCGAGGCAGGAGCGATTCAACGTGAAAAAACAAAAAAGAGCGCAAACAACATAAGCTGCCCATTTGGAATAGTCAAGATTTAATCCTCATACAACCACGACTTTATGCGGGCTTTTGTGATTCGGTTGATTTACAAGTAGAAGTTGGCTGTCCAACTAAAAACCTGCTTCTTTTAACTTTTTAGTAACGGCCTCATCCTTCTCGTTTTGCTTGTACCTCATTTCCTTGCATTCAACAGAGTGTTGTACCCAACCTGGAGGAAAGGAAGCTATAAAGAAGATTATCGCGCCTACCAGCATATATGCAAAATAACCCTTATGCTTACAAACTGCATCACAAATTGCGCCGGCGAGCAAGCCAGCACTGGTCATAACCAGGAGACCGCTTTCAGCGTGCTTGATATTAAGTTCGTCTTGTCGGTTGAAAAATTCTGCTCCCCTTAAATACGAGTATGCAACCATTGCACATACAATGCTGCTAACGCCCAGAGATTGAATATATATAACGGGGTTTGATGATTGACCAGGTTCTATTCCCTTCTTTTTTTCTCTACGACCCATAAACTTAATAAGCAGATAATGGTGAACAGGGATGATAATACTTCGGTGCAGAACATACAGACCGGCCCCAATAACGATTACAGAGAAGACAGACAAGGCCCCACCCATTGCCGTTCTTACCTGTTTTATTAGGTCGGGGTAAAATATGCTCATCAACACTGTAAATAGGACGCCACCATACGAATAACGAAGTAGCCGAGACAGTCCAAGACGTAATTTTGACGGGTCGAAAGACATAACTTTTCCCTTTCAAAGATTTTTACGTTTTTCCTCAACATCACCGCACCGAGGCCGAGTAGTAAGAGCGTGTCGAGAAGGTCAAATAGTCAATTCAAAACCCGAAAAATCAACTTGTCTTGCCTTTTGGAGTCGCCAGCTTTTTAATAAACCTGTAGCCACCATAACCTAATACTGCTCCGGCAACCGGAATTGCTCCCACAACACAGATGCCAGCGAACATTCCACCCCCTATAACTGACCCTACTGCCGCCAAGCCAGACGTCATCGCAGCTGCCCCTGCTGTGCCTTCTGCAGCACCAGCAAGCACACCACAGACACCAGCAACTGTACCAGCTGCACCTCCACTTACTGTTGAAACAATAGCACCCTTATCACTTGAATTTGTTTTTTCAGCCATTTCTCACCTCTTATCAAGAAAAATTCAGCGTTTTCTTCTCAACATCATCGCACCCAGGCCGAGCAGTAAGAGCGTGCTGGCTTACGCTGGCAAGTCTTTGATCTCGTCACATCGCCATCACCGTATTTGATTCCGGGCCTTCGCCGGATTTGTTGATTGCTATAACACCAGTAATGTTTTTAGCCAACAAGAGACAATAGTCTTTTAACCTGCTGATGCCACTGTTGTTAACGTTAGTTTTATTGTTGTGCAAACAAATTTCCCCCAGACTATTTGTATCCAGGTGTACCGCTTTGTTAAAGTCCTTGTATAGTTCAAGCGATATTTCACGCCTAAATTTGCACGGCAGCTTTTCCAGTAATTGTGCATAACACGGCATTTCTTTAACGTTCATATTGTCTTTTTTCTTTTCAAGCTCTTTTATCTGGTCATCAATTTTGTTATTCTGAGGATCAACCTGCTTCCATTCCTCCAACACTTTAATATTTTGTGCAAGAGTGCTATTCTCCCAGCGACGAATCTTCTCGTCAACCGTTTTTCTATCCTGTTCTTCATCCGTATCATCAGGACATTGCAGGCACCACATTAATTTGACGGTAAGTTCGCACAAGCATCTCATTAAAGCCTTTGCCGGAAACACATAGTTTTTGTTTAATAATGTCAATATAGCATTACAATAGCATTCAGCGCCGTCTAAAACAATGATACACATCGCATTTTCTCGATTTTCGGTTTTTATCAAGGCACGAGTTTTAGCAAACATCGATAGCAGTTTTGCTTCTTCTTTACTTGACATGACTTCTCCTTCATGCGCAATTAACCGTAAGCTTACGTCAAGCTTTCTCATAATACAGCCATCACCGTAGTACTTGGCTAACCTTCGCCAGCCTTGTTGACAGCGATGATGCGGTATTCAAGCTCTTTTCCCTTCGCCTGTTCAACTAATGTGGCTATTTTACTTAACATCCTTGAAATAAACGAGTTATATCATTTTCTTCAATCGTTATGAGACTTTTGCTAATTAAGGCACTCTAACAAAACCCGACTCGAATACAAGGAGCCACTTCGCGGAGCCATTCTAATAGATTTCTCGGCTTCGCAATCAGGTAGGGGCAAGCAATAATAATATTAAAAATCAAAATGGAAAAGGCAAAAACTGGATTCCCGCTTCCGCGGGAATGACAAAAAGGAGCGGGAATGGCGAAAAGTCCGCATGGTCAAGCTGACCGCCCATCTATGGATTACGATTTTAGCTTTTTTGCGGGGTATCCTGGTTCAGCGCGGAGCGGATGATTTTGGCCCGAAGCGCGTCTCTATGAGTCGGGTCCAGCGATTTTCCATGGTTTAGCTGCAGGTGTGCCGGCAGAGTGAGCATAAACAGCCGGTTTATGGTGGAGATAGAAATACCCCGGCGATTGTCAGCATCGTCGTCGGTTCGTCTGAGCGCGTAGAGATTGTCTATCGCGGGTGTTGAGGCGCCCATATTTTCGCGCATATTGATGCCCAGCCGCAAATGACTTAGCAGGAACAATGCCTCCTGCGAGCTTATCAAATGGGCATTTTTCAGCAGCGCCATCGCCCGCGAAATTCTGTCGTCGAGGACGTCGATATCCTTCGAGAGCAGCTGCTTCCTGGCTGCATTTTCGTATTCGACTATTTCCGGGATGATGGAATCCTCAAACTGCGAGACGATTGCTCTCTCCGAGATGCCAAGCGTGACCTGATTTGATAGCTGATAGAAATCGCCGGCAGCTTCTGTGCCCTCGCCGAAGAGTCCCCGCACAGCCAAGGTCATATCCCTTGCGGCGTTGAGGAACTTTTCGGTTTGGCCGGTCATCTTCAGCGCCGGCAGATGCAGCATTACCGAGACCCTTATCCCCGTGCCCAGATTGGTCGGGCAGGCCGTGAGATATCCGTAGCGAGGGCTAAACGCGTAATTTACCTTCGCCTCTATCGTATCATCGATATGGTTTATCTGCTCCAGGCAGTGACTTAGCTGCAGCCCGCCTTTGAGCACCTGAATTCGCAGGTGGTCCTCTTCATTAATCATTGCGGTGAAGAACTCCCGCTGGGCTATCACAGCACCCCGAGGGCCTTTACTAAAGGCGTGGTGCCGGCTGATTAAATGCCTTTCCACCAGGAAGTTTCTGTCAAGGGCTGAGGCTTTGTCCACGCTGATATAGAAGATTTTATCGCCGAGGTCCAGCGCCATCAGGGCGTCTTTTAGCTTCTCGAGTATTTTAGACTTTTCAGCGGTTGAGCATCGGCTTAAGAATTTGTACCCGGCCAGGTTTCTGGCCAGACGAATCCGCGAGGATATGACCACGTCGGCCAGCGGACCCGACCCGCCGAACCATTCATTTATATCACTGCTTATGTCGGTCAGTTTCATATCAGTCGCCGGCTACCATCCACTTTCTACCTGGTACTACCCACTGTTTACCTGGTCTATTTTGTCCCGCAGCTCGGCTGCGGTTTCGTAATCTTCGTTGTTCACCGCGGTCTCCAGTTGTTGACGCAATCTCATAAGTTCTATTTCTTTTCTTGTGTCGGCCGGTGTCTTTGAGGGAACTTTACCGCAGTGGTGAGTATTGCCGTCGTGTGCTTTTTCGATAAGCGGCGTCAGCGACCTGGCAAAAACCTCATAGTCATAGGGGCAGCCCAAGACCGGCTCTTTGCGGAATTGCTCCAGCGTAAAGCCACAGTGAGGGCAGGAGTCCTGCTGCGCAGCATCGCCGAACGTTTCACTGTCTGCCGGCTGGGCGGCCAGCAGGCTGCTGAGCAGTTCATTTAGAGAAATCTGACTTTTTACGGCTATACCCTCTTCCTCGGCGCAATGCTCACAAAGATGCATTTCGGTACGCACGCCGTCGCTAATCTCGGTCAGGTGAATCGTCGCTTCGTTTTTCTGGCAAATCTGGCACTGCATATTATATCCTCATCGAAATTATACCACAATGCCGTTGGAAATATCGTCAAATTTGCGAATCTTCTGCAGGCCCATCTTGTTATTCGCCCCGTTAGAAATTCTACAGCGTTCCCAAACGCTGAAAAAGGGCGTTTAGAGTTCCTACAACCACTAATATAGTCCAAAAGACGCAAGATTTCTAACGGGGTTTGCTAAATTTTGCCGAACATCCCGGCTGCTCGGCAACCCTAATATACTTGAGCTTGAGGCCTTTGGGCAGCTTCGGCCCAAGCTTTTCGTATATATATTTGGCTACGGCTTCGGCTGACGAATTGTTCTGCTGGAAATAATCGAGCTTCTCCAACCGGATATTATCAAAATCGGCCACGATACTATCGAGCATAGTCTTGAGTCGGCGAAAATCCACAACAAGAGCCATGCTGTCAAGTTCACCACTGCTGACATCTGCAGTAACGGTCCAGTTATGGTGGTGCAGAGATTCTTTTGAGCCGTCTGGTAAGGTCAACTGATGCGACGCCCAAAAGTGTGTTTCGACACTAACCGTAAACAAAACAGTACTCCAATTTACCTACGACGATTACCGCAAGTTCGGCTTGTCCGCGGATAAATTCTCTATTTTTGGTTCTTAAGCTTGCCCGAGCGCTGCTGCAAACGGTCAAAGACGTTTTTCGGAATCAAGTTTGAAAGGTCGCCACCCAAAGATGCCACCTGGCGAATCAGTGTTGAGCTGGTAAAACCGTACTGCTCGCCTGTCATAACAAAGACGGTTTCGATGCCCGCCACGGCCCGGTTGGTCATCGCAAGCTCAAACTCGTAATGAACGTCGGTAAGACTGCGCAAACCGCGCAGGATAACATCAGCCTTTCTTTTTGCTGCGTATTCGACCGTCAATCCTTCAAAGCTTTCCACCGAAACGCCCGGCATATCCGCGATAAGCTCGGCTATCATTTCAACCCGCTCTTCAGGAGTGAAAAGCTGGTTTTTGACCGGACTTCTGCCGACCGCAATAATCAGCTCATCGAACAGTTTCATACTGCGACTTATCACATCCAGATGCCCGTTGGTAATCGGGTCGAATGAGCCGGGGAAAATCGCTCTGACAAATTTTCTATTCATTAGTGCACCTTATTCTTCTTAAGTAAGTATTATACAGTAAATGGCGGATGGGTCAAATTAAATGGTGATTCGAATCACTGCAAGCCTGAGACATTATCATCCTTGGCAAGTGTAACAGGTATATCAAGCCAGAAAGTTGAGCTTTTGCCGGGCTCGCTTTCCATCCCAACACTGCCTGCCAGCATAGTGGCTAATTCCTTGCTGATGGCAAGCCCCAGTCCGCTGCCGGTAGATTGGCGGGTAATGGAGCCGTCAGCCTGCCGGAATTTTTCAAATATCTTTTCCTTGTCAGGCTCGGAGATGCCGCAGCCGGTATCAGCCACTGCAATGCGCACCATCTTTTCGTCCGCCATTTCCGCTCGAATTTCAATCCTGCCGCGTTCGGGCGTGAACTTTACCGAGTTACTTAGAAAGTTATAGAGTATCTGCCGGACCTTGCCGGCATCCGTCATTAGTACAGGTATGTTATCAGCCACCTGCAGTTTGACTTTAATTTTCTTTCTCTTTGTCAGAACAGAGAAGTGTCCGACCACTGTTTTGCAAAGCTGCGGCACAGATGTCTTTTCTATATGCAGCTCCATCTTGCCGGCCTCGGTCTTAGCCAGGCTCAGCAGGTCATTAATCATATTCAAGAGTGTGTTTCCACTGGTGATGATATTCTCGGCGTACCTTCGGCCCTTCTTCTCCTTTAGAACTTCCGGCTTTTCCCGTAATATCTCCGCAAATCCGAGTATTGCATTTAGAGGCGTTCTGAATTCATGTGAGACGTTGGCGAGGAATTCGCCTTTTATTTTGTTTGCCTTGAACAGCTCAATATTTCTCTCTGACAGCTCTGCAATTTTGTCATCGAGCTGTTTGTTTGCCGCCCTGAGTTTTTCCTGCGCGGCCTCGAGTCCATCGAGCATATGATTAAACGCATTGGCCAGCTTCTCATATTCGTCGCCCGTCTTTATGGAGCTTCTGACGTCAAGATTACCCTCAGCAACATTGTTTGCCATTGCCCGCAGTTGGCGGATTGGCCGCAGTATCACCCTCTGCGTTATCATGTAAAACGCGACTATCGCCCCTGTCCCAGCGATCAGCCCTGCAACAATTACACAGACCTGGTTCATAGTTCCGGTCTTGCTGATTCCGCCGGCTGGTCGCTGGATAACGACCGCGCCTATCAGCTCATTTCGAGCAAAGGCGCCGGCAGAGCCCTCCGGATTATGGCAGCTTATGCACCTGTCTGTCGCCCTGAAAATCCTTACGTAGTTGCCGTGGAGGACGCCATCTTTTTTTGCAAACCGGATTCTATCGTCCCTGCTCTCCTCTGCTTTGAGTAGCTCAACCATCTTTATCTGCTCGTCGTTCAACTGCTGCAACTTAGCTTCTTCATCTTTTCCGAACCGAATCCAGCACACCTCGGTATCGTTTGCATCGAGCACGACGCCAGCCCTGTCTAATGTCGGAAGGGTTGTTTCGCCGGCTTGGCTGGTCTGAAAATGCCGATTGAGCAATGTCTCTGATTTTCTTCGTTCAGCGTCAAGGAAGCCCATTTTTGTTAGCTGTCCCATCCATATATAGGGAATCAAAAGTGCCAGCGCCAGTACAAGTACCACCGCAGCCCCAAATGTTATCCTGACCTTTTCCGCCAAAGAAAGAGGCCATAACCGCAAGAGCTTCAAAAAACTCCACCAGATACTCTTTAAACTAATCCGCATAAAATCAGGTTTCCGTCTAATCCAACGCAAGTTCGTGGATACTGGGATATTAGCAAGATAACATTAGAGCAAAAATCATGATTTGCGCTCCCACGCCATTTGCCAATTATCTATCCTTCAACTGATGGAACTCCGCTCTGAGCTTAGGCAGGGCGTCGGGGTAATTCTTTCTAATGAAATCAATAAGCTTTTCTCTGACCTGGCAACGCAGACTCCAGGCCTTCGAAGCATCCGAGGCGCTCACAAGAGCCCTCAACTCCACCGTGCGCTCGGAAGCGTTTGTCACCTGCAGGACACAAACCTTACCATCCCAAAGTTCCGAGTTTTTCAAGAGCCGGCTGAGCTCCTCTCTGATCACTTCCACCGGTACGGTATAGTCAACATAAATAAAAACAGTCCCCAATATATCTGCGGTGGTACGAGTCCAATTTTGGAAGGGCTTTTCAATAAAATAGGTAATAGGGACTATCAGGCGCCTAAGGTCCCAAATCTTGACGACCACATAGGTCAGAGTTATCTCTTCAATTCGCCCCCACTCGTTCTCTACGATTACTACATCGTCCACCCGGATTGGCTGGGTGAAGGCTATCTGAAGCCCCGCGATAAAGGTTCCTATAGTTCGCTGGGAAGCCATACCAATGATGATGCCGATGATTCCGGCCGACGCCAGAATAGTTGTCCCTAACTGCCGCACCCTGGGGAAGGTCATCAGCATCATCCCGAGGGCCAGAACGGATACAACTACGATTGTTATTCGCTTTAGAACGTTTAACTGGGTATAAATCTTGCGGGCCCTGAGGTTATCTTCTTCTTCGATGCTGAAACGGCTGACAACGCAGTCTTGCAGGACGTAGGTTGCCTTGATTAGCAGCCAGGAAATCATGGCTATCAGAAGCAAACTGAGAATATGTGCTATTGTATTGGCGAGCCTCTCAGAGGCACCAAGGAATGGCAGCTCCAGACGAACCGCGACACAAATCATTATCCAGCGTGCCGGCCCGCCGAAGTGCTTTGTAAGGACGCCTTCCGGCAGAACGGATATCCCTTTGCTCACACGCGTGAGAAATCTGAACAGCAGATAATGAATTATCAAAGCCGCAGCGACCGCTGCAACCAGGAGCCCGCCCGAAATGCTCCACCGCTGCCAGCCCTCAAGACCTACCAACAACATAACCTCTCCTCATAATTCTAAACATAAGTATGGTTATCACTCTTTCTCATTCTCATCCGTTTGTTGCTCGACGGTGTGTGAATGCCTTTGTGTTCGCAGATTCAGCTCGTCCAATTGTTTCTGGTCCACTTCGCTGGGCGCATCGGTAAGGAGGCACTGGCCGCGCAAAGTCTTGGGAAATGCTATAACATCTCTTATATTATCCGTACCGGTGAGCAGCATAATCAATCTGTCAAGGCCGAGCGCTATTCCGCCGTGTGGCGGAGCGCCGTATTCCAGGGCCCTTAAGAAGAATCCAAATCGCTGTTGTGCCTGGCTTTTCGATATTTTGAGCAGATCAAATACTTTTTGCTGAACTTTCGGTTTATGAATACGAATACTGCCGCCGCCAATCTCAGAGCCATTGACGACAATATCGTAGGCCTGCGAGCGAATATTGCCCGGGTCGGTTTCGAGTTTGTCCAGCTCTTCTTCAGCAGGCGCGGTGAATGGATGATGCAGCGAGTCGTAGCGTTTTTCCTCCTCGTTCCACTCGAACAGGGGGAAGTCCACAATCCAGACAAACTCGAAAGCGTTCTCATCGTAGAGCTTTAGGTCTTTGGCAAGCCTGCACCGCAGCGGTGCCAAAGCCTTGTTGACCGCCGCTTCGGTGTCGGCGACAAACAAAAGCAAATCCCCGTCTCTTGCGTTAAAGCGCTCGGTTATTTGCTGAAGCTGCCCATCGCTGAAAAACTTGGCGATACTCCCAATGAGCGAGAGCTTACCACCATCTTTCTTGGCCTTGAGCCAAACCAAACCTTTTGCGCCGTAGTCGCCTGCGAAGTCGGTCAGTGTCTTTTCGATATCACGCCTTGAATATCTTTCACCACCGCCCGGCGCACAAACCCCTCTTACAACCCCGCCTTTTTCAATAGTGGAAGTGAAGACTCCGAAGCTGCTTGCCTTGGCGACATCGGATATATCTTTCAGTTTCATATCGAAACGCAGGTCCGGCCTGTCGGTGCCGTAGTTGTCCATTGCATCTTTGTAGCTCATTCGCCGCATCGGCGCCGTCACATCAACGTCTAATATCTGCTTCCAGATTTTAGCTAACAGGTTTTCGTGAACGCCTATAATGTCATTAATATCAACAAAGCTCATCTCGACGTCAATCTGTGTAAACTCCGCCTGCCTGTCGGCCCGCGGGTCTTCATCACGGAAGCACCGTACTATCTGGAAGTATTTATCTACTGCGCTTACCATTAAAATCTGCTTAAACAATTGCGGCGACTGCGGCAGGGCGTAGAAGCAATTTTCGTGTATTCTGCTGGGCACAAGAAAATCTCTTGCCCCTTCCGGCGTGCTCTTGGCCAGTATCGGTGTCTCGATTTCCCAGAAGCCTAACCGGTCGAAATAGTCCCGCACAATTTTCGTTACCCGATGGCGTATCCGCAATTTCTCTTGCAGCCGGGGCCGACGCAGGTCGATGTATCGGTTGACCAGCCGAAGCTCCTCGTTTGTCTTTTCCGCATCTTCAAGCTCAAACGGCGGTGTCTTTGAGACGTTGAGAATTTCAAGCTGCTGCACAGAAACTTCAATCTGGCCGGTGGCAAGCTTTGGATTCTCTTCGCCGCGGACCTGAACCACTCCCCTGGCTGCTACTACCCATTCGCATCGGATCGGCTCGGCCGTCTTATGGAGTTCGGGCCGGCTTTCGGGATTGAAAACTAACTGCGTCAGACCCGCTCTGTCGCGCACGTCGATGAATATGAGATTGCCGTGGTCGCGGTATGATTGGACCCACCCCGCCAAAGTCACCTTTTTACCGGCATCCTCCAGCCGAAGCTGCCCGCATGTATGTGTTCTTTTTAGCATCGTAAAAATCTCTCTAAGAATAGCGTATAGCGTTTAACGGATAGCTACAGGAGAACCATCCATAAATACCGGATAGTTAAGATAGTCGACCAGCGATGTTTCGTCAATAACGGCTTTTCGAGTTTAAGATGCGGGCTCTCGGGTCATCTGCAGTGGCGCTGTGTGCTGGCCAGAATTTGTTGCTTCTTCTGTACGGCTCCGTTATTTGATCCATTCAAAGAGCCTTTTAGCGGTTTCGTTTACATTTGGATCAGGGTCAGTTCTGGCGGCGTTGATGGTATCCTGGAACTGGCGGCCACCCTGGCCACCGGAATTATTGGCCAAAGCTTTCAAAGCAAGTACCTTCGTTTCGGAATCACCTTCCTGAATCTTGCAGAGCAAAACTGGAACCAGTTCAAGATTCTTGGGGTAAGACAAGGTTTTGCGCGAAGTGGCGGCGGCAATAAGAGCCTGACGCCTTACGTGCGAGTTGGCATCCACAAGCAGCTGCTGCCAGGTTTCTGCAAAGGCTGCAGCTTGTGCGCGGACCAGCGGGCAAGGTACCCTAACCGCTGCATCAAGGACTTGTCTGAATTGAGACATCGAAAGAAGGTATTTGTTCCGCATTTCAACAAAGAAGAAAAAAGATGCCAATCTTGCGCCTTCATCTGCGCGCAGGGACCAGCGGAAAAGGTGTAAACGTTGCCGGAATTCCTTCTTTGGGCAAGTTCCAGATGGCCTTTGCTGCTGAGACGGCAGAGTCAGTCCAAATATATTTGACTTAACCTTTGACGCAAGCTCGGTTCCGTCTGCAAGGCTGAGAATGGTTTCGTAATGATCGATCTTATAAGGAAGAGTGAACTCGTCCATAACGCTGGGCCAATCCTTCGGGTGACCAACCCAAGTGGGCCAGGAGAAGGATTGCTTCGGTTGAATAGCGACGATTTCCAGACCAGCTATGACAGCCTTATCCGCACAGCATGGAATACCCAACGACCACCCATAGACTGGGTTGAACTGCGCGATCTCGACCTCATGCCTGGTGCCTTCTGTATCGATCCCGAAGACCTTTAGCCCCGAAAGCGTGCACAGCGGTCGAATATCAAGTTTGATGTCATCTTTCGAAGTATTGAATATCGATAATAGAACAGCGCCGCGTATCATGGTCACTTGCAGATGTAGCGGTTCATTGGGTTCATGCAATTTGTTTAGTAGCACGGGCACTTGCAGGATTGGCGGCACGGCATGAGTAGGCTGCGGCGGACTGAGCAAATGCACACAAAGCAGCAAGACGATGAGCACAACAGAGCCCAAAGAGGGTGCAAGGATCCATTTCTTTCTGTTTCCCAGCTTTATCATGATTTTGTTTGCCTAGCGGTCCGGTCTGCAATTAGATTGTACAGCCAGGCAAATATCGCGCCTCCAATTGCCCCATCTACAAGACCCCACACCAGGCCGATAAAGCTGCCTAATGGAGTCACGCTATACCCGCGATAAATCCGGCCGAGGAACGGAACTTCTCCTGTCGCCCCATCGAAAGCAATTATCCACCAGGTAAGGGCAAGAATACCAAGCCCCCAAACCAGCCCACACGTCAGCGCAAAAGCCTTTACATTCAATTTCATTTTTTAGCCTCCCATATCTTTGCCCCTGACAACAAAACTGTCCTGGCGTTGCACAACGCCTGCGGAATACGGGTCAGTTTATTACCGTTCAGAACATCACCAACTTATAGGAAAATCAGTGGGAATACTTTACACTGCAGCCGTAAGGGTCGGTCTTTGGCACGCCCACTGCTTTACCGCTGGTCAGTTCCGCCAAAGCCTTGTCAACGTAGTTGGTCAGCTTTTCGCCCTCTGGCGTCCTGCCCAATGGCGAATTATCAATTGCACCCTCGTATACGATATTTCCTTTTTTGCCTATTATGAACATATGCGGCGTGTTCGTTGCGCTGTAGGCCTTGCCAACCTTGCCCGGCCTGTCGCCAAGTATCGGATAAGGCAGATTGTGTCTGGCTGCAAAATCTTTGTCCTGCTGTGGCTTTGTGTAGTTGGTACTGTTTATCGCAAGCCAGACCACGTTTTTGGCCCTGTATTTATTGGCAACCTCTACCATCGTGTGTACAGTGTCATAGTGGTATTTCACATACGGACATTCATCGTTGAACCATTCCAGCACAACAATTTTGCCCTTGTAATCCGAGAGGCTTATTTCTTCACCGCCAAAGCTTTTTAGTGTAAACGCCGGCGCTTTCTTGCCGGCTTCCGGCTCGGCTGGGGGCTTTTTGCTCTTACAGCCGGCAAGTACTACAACTGATGCCGTCAAAACCGCCAGCATCGTGAGAATCGTTTTTCTCATAATTCCACCCTTTCATTAAGTGTTCTAATCTTTCGTTGCGAAAGATACGCTTGCGTCTGCTAACAAGGCACACGATTAATATAGTCTCCGTGTTCAATTGTGGCTGGTTTCTGCCAAAAATTAAAGTAAAATCCGGGAGAAACAGCAAGCGTTGTATCGATATTGCCTGGGGATACCGTAGGCGGTGATTTCCTCGGTCCTAATAGGCGGCGATAATTTCTCCCGGCACACCTGTTTTTCACTGTAGCTTTCGATTTTTTGTTACGTTGTGGCTTCTTCCTGGAGCTTCATAACCGGCTTTTGAGCCCGCGTGTGCAGGAGGGCGGCTCTGGCGTTCGTAGACACTGCTTTCAGCCAGAGCCAGGCGTTTTTCAGTGGGAGGTGTAACAAAATGATTTTGCACCTGTACAGCGGTTTGCGCAGGCTATAGCAAAGCCGTGCTAAAGTATCGCTCTGCCCGGTCCGGAAGCACCGTTGTGATACTGCCATCAATGGTTTTTGCCAACTCTCGTGCGGCCCACACATTTGCCCCGGAGCTTATACCGACCAGCAGCCCGTGTTCTCTGCTCAACTCTCGGGTCGTCTCAATCGCGTCCTCATCGCTGACCTCTACTACATCGTCAACCATTGAGACATCGAGCACATCGGGGATAAACCCGTCGCCTATACCCTGAATCTGGTGCAGGCCCGGCTCGTGCCCTAACAACGCTGAGCTGTCTTTAGGCTCGACAGCTACGACTTTTACATTGGCCTTCTGTTCTTTAAGGAATTTGCCGACGCCTTGCAGCGTTCCGCCGCTGCCGACGCCTGCCACGAAGCAGGCAATATCGCCTCCCATCTGCCGCCACAGCTCACGTGCGGTTTGTTCATAATGGACGCGGGGGTTTTCCGGGTTCTCGAATTGCTGCGGGACATAAATCCGCTTGTCCTCCGCCGCCATTTGCTCTACTCGCCGCACCGCACCGCCCAGCCCCTCTTCGTCAGGGATAAGAACGAGCTCGGCGCCCAGAGCTTTGATTAGCTTCTTGCGTTCTTCGCTCATACCCTCCGGCATTACGATTCGCACGCGATAGCCCATCAATCGGCCGACTAAAGCCAGACCTATCCCGGTATTGCCGCTGGTCGGTTCAACAATGATTGAATCGGGCTTGAGCTTGCCATCGCGCTGGGCCGCTTCAAGCATTGCCAGAGCCACACGGTCCTTGATACTGCCGCCGGGATTCAAAAACTCGGCCTTGGCGAAAATCCTTTCGCCTTTTAGCTGCAGTAACGGCGTATTGCCAATGAGTTCGAGAATGTTATCTGTAAGCATAGGCTAAAAAAATATTTCTTTTTTTTGCACTTATCGCCAAATTATACTTGTCTTAATGTGAGCATTTTGCTAAAATAATCGGCGAAAAACAAGCGAAGAGTCAGTTGTTTTTCAATGTCCACACCTATTTTATACCGGTTTTGCTTGTTGTATTTTGCACTGATTCTCGTTGTTTTTGCCCGATACGAAGGCTTTTTGGCAGTATTTGCTGGACTAATAAGGTTTTTTGCTGTATTATTTATTTAGAGCAATTTACAGGGCTGGGGAAAATTCGCTTTCTCCTCTCCCTCCGCGTTCCTCAGCCCTGTTTTTTTTGCGCCAAAAAGGATTTTGGCCTTTTTGACATTTTTTCGTTGTAGCCGTTGTTATCGGATGACGTGTTCGCGATTTAACCGGAATATGAACATTTTTTGGCAATAACTGTATAAGATTATAGTCCTCCAACGGGGCTGGGTATTTCTCGCTTTCTCCTCCTCCTCTCTGAACCCGGCCCCGTCTTCTTACAAGGAGCAAGGTCTTTATCTAATCTCTCGATTTACCCCAAATTCAGGCAGGAGCCCTTCCAAAAGCTATCTTAGCAATTAGCAGCAGGCCGATTACTGCATCGAATATTGCCGGACAAGGCAGATTCCTCACGCGCTCTGCACATTACACAACTTTTGGGATAGTCTATAAGCGCAAACAGATTTGCCTTTACGAACGCTCGTTATTCAAGAAGCTCAAAAGTCTATCGGGAACATAGTCTTCGGAGAAAGCAACGATGCCTGCAACCGCGTCCCTATCAAGGTCGGCTGTCGGCTTTTCATTGTTTATCTCGAGCCTGACGCTTATTCCAAAACCTATGTTCTTGCGTTTTGCACCGGTGGTCCCGCGGACAACTTGTTGAGCATACGCAGGAGCGATGTCGATACTTACGTTGCATCCATTCCCTGGATTCTCCAGATGTATTCTGATGTTTCTGATTTCCTCTCTCCAGGCCTCTTTGCTTATGGCGGTTGCAATGATATCAACCGGGTTAATATTGCCGCAGTCAAAGACCATCTCACGCATAACTGCCACACGCACAATTTTGCTGGCGAAAGTCTCCCTGAACTTCTCAAGCGCCGACCTGAAGATTTTGTTTCTTCCCTGAATATCAAAGTCTTCGACGTCTTCAATAAGAAGCCGAATGGGAAAAGTGTACAAAGGACCTCTTCTGGTCATCGCAAAAGTTGGCATCTCAACGCGTTTATTGCCGCTTGCGAAAAAAGTTTTTTGCACGATTGTTTTGTCAGGTCCACTCAGAAGCGTCTCATATGCCTCCGGAAAACGCTCAATCAGCCAGTTGCAGTAATCCTGCAGTTTTTCCCTTTCCTGCTTGGGCTGAATTGGAGGACGGATATTGGCTCCGTACCTGACGATATGCTGCGAGATGTCATTTTCGTTGAAAATAAAGTTTTCCATCTTTTATCTTTCCACATTTTGTCCGTACCCACCTTAATGATATACGAAAATCGCCCTCCGCAGTCAAAGAATTTATTCTCCGGTTCCAACTCACCGCTTGTAGGTCAAAAAAGTTCACGGCGTATATGGAACACTGATATAATTGCCTGTCGGCACTTTTTGGCTCATAGCTGGCATTGGATGGCTAAAGAATGCTGTGTCCTTGGATAGAATCCTGTTGCTCCATACGCGTGTGCTTCTCGCGGAATTTTTTGGTGTACTTCCACTCAACTTTCTTGTACAGACCAGCCTCTTTCAGAATTTCCTCTAATGAAATGCCTTGTTCGCCTTTCCCGAGCGACCCAAGAACTCTAAAAACGGCTCCATCAGCTGCGCATACATGCCAATCTTCGGGGGAGTCACACAGAAAAGCTAATGTTTCTTTTTCGCCAGGGTGGATTATCACCTTATATTTAAGGTCGAACTTCTGACAAAAGCTTTTAACTGTTGACAGGTCCACATCGATTATTCTAACAAGCTCTTGTTCTGCATAAGGTTCAAGGTCTATACGAATATCCTCGAATTCCTGGCTTGCCCACTTGGCTTGATTTGCTACTGTTTGCGATATGGTGACATCGCATCTTTGAATAAAGTCATCCCAGATACCCAACTCAAAAAGCTTGATAATCGGCCCGGCGTCAAGTAGCAGGAATTGAAACTTTTTCATCCGTGAAATCCTCGTCTTCCGTAAGATATTCCTGGGCCTTTTTGTAACTTATACCCATATATTTAGCAAACTGCATAAGAGACAATTTCCCTTCTCTTAAGGCGCGCATGGCTAAATCACAGTATCTTTCCGGAAGCTTGGCCGGTTCGTATGATGGTCTTGATTTGGTAAATGTAAGATATTTTTCAGCTGAACCAATGTACTTTATAGTATCTTCTTTTTTGAATTTGTATATGCCGGCTATGCGATAGATCAAAGCAGTCAAAGATACATCGAATTCTCGTGCCATATCATCTAACTGGTCAAAATTTATTTGGCCTTTGTCGTCTAAAATTGCTTTAACTCTAACCTTGATAGACTCTTCTGGCATTAAAAGGCGACTCGCAAATGCATTGGCGAGCCTTTCCTCATGTTTGTTTTCTTGTTTACTGCCAGCCCTGAAAACTTCCCAAGTCAAAAGATGAAATAGCTCGTGAGCAAGATCATAGCTCCGTCTCCATTGTTTGTTTTTCGCATTCAGAAGGACAGCAGGGCCAAATTCTTCAGATACTACTGATATAGCGCTTCCTGAAAAATTTAGATAGAATATCTTTATATAGTAGATTTCCTCCAGTATTTGTTTAAGCGATGCAATAGGTATATCACCGAGGAGAAATTTATCCTGAACATTCTTTGCAAATAATTCTGCCTGATCATAGTCAAATTTTTCGAGTTTAGTGATATCGGGTGCTGGCAGCTTAGGCTCTTTTACTTCATCCATAAGTATCTCGAGATTACGATACTGCTGACAAAGTTGCTTAAATTCCGCCTCTGTTTTTTTCATTTCCTCTTCAGTATCTGACTCATCGCGCCAGAGCATAACGTTTTCGATGACCGGTTTATTCGTTAAAAAGAATTCTATTGGTTTTCGGTAAAGCTCTGCCAGCTTGCTAAGCTGAGAAAATTTGGGCTCTCTTTTTGCGTTTTCAAATTCACTAAGGGAGGATTTGCCTATTCCGCTTTCCTGCTCAGCTTTTTCCAGTGTGTAACCAATGGCCTCTCTTGCGATTCTCAATCTTTGTCCGATGTTCATTTTTGGCTCCTTCTATCCCCCAGAATATTATACAGTAAAAATCGGTCAGATAGCACGAATTTATTCTGGAAAACAGAATTTTTTTAGTTTTTTCTCAAATTCCGCCTTATCTGCCGGTGTTTTTAGCCTAATATCGCCGGGTGGTGGTCTTGCCGGGGTGGGTGTAGTTGACGAAGAAGTACCGCAGGGCATCTATTGGGTGGTCGTATACGCCGTCCTTGACCGGCAGTTCGCCGACGGCCGCGGTACTGCCCGGCTCAGGATAATGATAACACTGCAGCGCCTCTATGAGCCGCTGGCAACGCGGTGAAATCAGCAGACTGCTTTTGCCGTCGCCTGCCCGAATCGCCCGGCGGACAAGCTCAATGCCCTCCAAAATCCCGCTTCGCCGGCAACGAGTAATTACGCCCAGCGTCCGCAGCTCCCGAACAACACTTGTGCCGGTGACATCATTTACGCTGCCGCCGGCCGGGTCGCAAAATGTAGCCGCCATTCGCTCCTCGCCGGCAGGTGTCCGTTGTTTTATCTCTGCTGCGTGCGCATCAATCGTGGCTCTGCTGCGGACATACTCGTCTATCACCCGCACAACGCCATCTTCACCAACCTGAATCCACAGGCACACAAACGGATTCACAAAACCAAAGTCAAGCGAGCGATAGATTGGCAGATTCGCATCATAATCGATTTGCCTGACATGCGTAGCGGGGTCGAACTCGTCAAAGACCACGTTCTCCAGCGAAGGCCTTTTGCAGAGCATCTCTGCCTCCCAGCCCGCCCTGCTGGCCCGACGCATTGCCGTTATGCAATCGTCAATCGTCAAATAACCGTTCGCCTGTTTGGCTTTGCCCTGGCAGTCATCCCATAACGGACACTGCGAGCAGATTCTGTTGCTGCATTTCTCAATTACCTCCCAGAGGCACCACTTAAAAACCGGCGTGCCGAACTGACCCGCCGACGAGACAATTCTCTGCATCAGGCCGTACGGCCGGTGCATTGTGCTTATCATCTCCATAGCAGCCACCAGTCCCGGCTTGCTGCGCGTGGTAAACTTCGCTGCTGCAAAAACATCCTCATCAAAAAGCTCAACCTCGTCACAGCGCAGTTTCTGGATGTGCTGGCCTCGAACACTCATCGGCGACTGTGTCAAAACCTCAACGGCCGAGCCGTTGGCGAAGCAGCATTTGTCTTTGCGGACCGGGCCAACCAGAAAATCCTCAAAACCGTTGTGTAGAAAGCCGGTCAGGTATTCGTACATCCTCCCGGCCTGTTCTCCTGAGCCGCCCAGTATTCGCACCTGACAGTTTGCCTTAAAGACACAGTCCAGAAGCGTAGCGACCGCGGCCAGTTCAGTCTTTCCGCCGGCACGATTGGCCCAGATTATCGCATCGGCATTTGCCGCCCTGCTCGCAGCAAAGTCGGCTGAGAAACTATGCCACAAATAGTCCATCGGGCTGTTATGGTCCGGGCAGATTCTCCTGTCGGGAATGTCGAGACCCAGAAAAACTCTGACGTAGTTCTTGAGGTCCTTCTTGCATTTCGGCCGAGTCCGCTGAAGTGCCGCGTAAACCGAAGATGCCTTTTCGATGTCACATGCTGTCTTATCTGTTGTGTCATTCCTGCGAAGGCAGGAATCCATAATTGATTTTGCCATTGTTATCCCCCTTATTTCGTGTGCTTCTTACGAGTTATCTGTGATTGGTTGCTGACTAATTAGAACAACCAAGATTTCCAACTTCGGCTGGTGCCCTAAATACCCCCTATTGCAAATTGTAATGCTCAGTTCAGCGCTTCTCGATTTTCTCGACACGCGGCTTATGTCGCCCACCTGCAAACGCTGTTTTCAACCAGAGGTCAACTATCTCTAACGCCTCTTCTATTGATATCATTCGCTCGCCAACTGCAAGCATATTGGCATCGTTATTTTCTCTGCTGAATTTTGCCGAGCGAAGGTCCCAGCAAACCGCACATCTGATGCCAGCCATCTTATTGGCGACTATTGCCCCACTGTTGCCCGTGCCGCTCAGCACGACACCGCGTTCGAATTTACCTGTCGCCACCGCCTCTGCCGCCGGGCGGATATAATCCGGATAGTCGCAGGCCTCCGCCGAGCGTGTGCCGAAATCCTTGACCTCATGACCCTGTTCTTTAAGAACCGTCTTAATCTGTTCTTTGTACTTAAAACCCGAGTGGTCGGACGCTATTGCAATTTTCATAACTCGTCCTTTCTTTATTTGAACAGATGATAAAGAATTTCATCAGAAACCGTGATTGTAAAAACGCTGTTTGCATCTTTCGGGCCGGTGGTTTTATAGAGTATGGATTGCTTAACAAACTTCTTGCTTTCGTCATGATAGCCGACACAGAATTCGCCTTTGTAATACGGTGGTACGGTGAATTCAGCAATACCATTTCCATCCGTTATGTGAGTTTGGCCGAAGTACGAGCCGCTCCTGTCAAGGTGTCTGACGCCCACTCCTTCGAGGGGATTTCCAGTCGAGTCGACTATCTCTGCATAGACCGGCATTTCCTGCAAAAAGGGCGGGTACCGGCCCAAATCAACCCTTTCGCCTTGACCGGCGTTAAATACTTTAGTGAAAACCGGACACCACCGCTTTTTGCCCTCACCGCGTCCAATATACTGCAGCCGTACCTGCATATTAACTCCTGCCGGAACCTGAATAATCTGAGGCCTGTTGACAACGAGGTCTCTTCTTAAGAGGTCGGCAAACGATGCTTTCCGCGTTAAATGATAGGCTATTATCTCTTTCGCCCAGGCCGGATTACTATCTTCTTGAATATACCACCAAGCGATAAGGCGGTAATTTCTTTTTGGGTTTTCAAGGTAAGGTTCGATAACGAGTTTTGCCGCAGGGAATAATCTTGATTCCGGCAACTGGACGTAATTGTACTCGTCGGGCTCGAACCTGTCTCTTCTATGTGCGACGTGAAGATAATCCTTATCGAAGACTATAAGCTGATAGAACTTATCTGATGGGCCAAAACTCAGATAGAATGTCCCGTCGCCTTCGGCTCGGGCGATTCTTTCGAAATCACATATTTTCCGTACCGGTTCAAGCACCGGTTCGTCGCCTGTAAGATAAGTTGGAAGTTCGCGCAGCGCGGCCCACTGCTCGGCGGTGACGGCTGTGAAATCCCGCCTAAACCAGCCGGTTGCCATAATGAATGCCCCCGGAACCGCCTGACCCGTGATGCCGTCAACGACCTTGCCGGCGTAGGCAACATCATTGCCGAGCCTGAAAATTATTTTCTGTGGACTTTCGGCTGTTAACTCAACCCTATCCAGTTCATGCTTCTCCGGTCCTGTCGTTCGTATCGCTGCTCGGAATGTACCTGCAGGCAACATCAGGCCGTCTTTCCAGGAATCATACCCGTAGCCTCGCCCGCCGTGTCCTGTCCCTTCAATGATAATAATTTCTTTCAACCGATTTGGGTCGGTGATGGGCCCATTCGCGTCTACAAACGCAAAAGTTCTGAAGAACTTTTCGCGCTGTTTTCGCTTTCGCAGGACAATTGTGGTTTCCTGGCCATTTGGCACCAGGCCTGAATAAGACATAAGACCAAGGTCTCTTGGCGCCTTAACCGACACCTTATAGTCACAAACCGGCGGTATGGTTGTTGGCCCTTCTTCAGTTTTTTTGACCGGCAGGTGCATCGCAAACCGCCCGTTGGGGTCGGTCATAACCATATTTAAAGAAACGCGTGAGCGTATCTTGCCTCTTCCCGGAGTGTAGGCCATCCACCCGCTGACCACTGCCCCTTGCACCGGATTGCCCTGCGGGTCAACAACAAGGCCCCAGATGGAGCGCTCGTCGGCTTTGGTTCCAATTTTCGATAGTGGTAGAAAATGGGTTACCCTGTGCCAGGGATATACTTCTTCCACCAGCGCAATTCCATAATCCGGATGCGAAACTATAAGCGAGAGGTCCTTTAGGCCCCCCGTCAGAACGGGCATCTTCATCCGCCCTCGCGCATCGAGCAATACTTTTCTGATCCTTGCTTTTGTTGGGTTTCTGTGGTCGGCCAGAAAGATTTCCCCTGTGGCCTGCGGAATCGGATTGCCGAGAGCATCATTGAAAGTCAACCAGATACTTGATGTGTTTCCAGTATTGGGTATCGAAAACATTAACCCCTGCTCGTACGGCTGAGCATAAATAGCATCGTCTAAAACTTTTTTTACGACTGCATCATTTTGGTCTTCAGCGATTATAACGACAACTGTGGATTTGCCGAGTTGCCCCTGAGTCGATTCAATCGAATTGAGCGGAACAGAATTACCATCTAATTGCAGGGTTACTTTCTCAAATACTAATACTTCGGGTTCCTCCAGCGTAACGATCCTGTACCCATATCTCTCAGGCTTGACTTTCCAGTCCTTGTAAACCCTAACGACCACCTCTCTGTCATCAAGGTTAGGTAAATTTGGTTCTTCGGCGGCTAATAGACCGGAGGCCAAGCCCCCCACAATCAACACCACCAACAGAGAAATGTGTTTCATACTATCATTCCCACTTTGTAGTCCGGCCCTCAATCCTCACTTAAAAAGATGATACAGCATCTCGTCCGAAACCCTTAGCGTGAAAACGCTGTTGGCGTCTTCGGGGCCTGCAATTTCATAAGGTATTGCCTCACGCATGTACGGTGCATTTGGGTCACCGCCCGGCTTGTATTGGACAATAAACTCGCCTCTCGAATAGCCGACGAAGTCAAAAAACGCTAATCCTTCTTCCCCCGTACTGCTGACCGCCGGGTCGTGGTCGCCGCAAACGACTACCGCAACACCCTCGACCGGCCTGCCAGCGGAATCAAGTACCTCCACAGCAATTTTGAATGGCTTGCCGATAACAGGTCGTCCTGCATCATACACCTCGCCCTGCTTTAAAATCACGTTATGGGCAATAGTGACAGGTGCCCATTCGATATTGCCCAGCACGCGCAAGTGTATCCGCAAATTCACGCCCGCAGGCACCTGAAAACTGCTGGCTTTGTTCGCTTCGACCTCAAAATCCCGAAATATGCCGTCGGCAGGATGTTTGCTGCAGGCAGCAAGCAACTGCTTTGTCCAGATAGGATTGTTCTCTCCGACCACAAACCACTGTGGCCTGAAAAGGGCTGCTCCGTAAAAGGTCTTAACTGTAGCAACCGGCTCGACGGCAACCATCGCCGCCGGAAACATTTTTACATCAGCAAGCCGGTATTTGCCCTCATCCTCAAGCTTGGCCGAGTCGTCCGGCAGGTACATTGTAAGGTAGTTTTCTTTGGACAAGACAATTCGGTGAACGGTGGTTTGGGGCGAGACTGTCATGTTGAAGCGGCCATCCTCGTCTGTGCCTACCGGACCTTCCCTGGATATCCTCACCTCCACTCCACAAAGAGGCCCACCGGTAGTTCCATCAAGAACCCGTCCGTAAAACGTTCTTGGTGGCGAGAGCTCGAAAACCAACTGCTCAGGGCTGTCGGCAGTAACTGTCAGGTGCTCGAATGAGTATCCATAGTGGCTGGCCTCGTACTTGCCCGGTGGAAATTTGCCGCCATTTTTCCAGTTATCGTACCGTAGATAGATGTCATTTCCCTGGCCCGGCTTTATAATCCGAACCTCAATGCTCTCAAGCACCTGCGGGTCGGTAATCGGTCCGTTCTGGTCTTCAAAGACAAAAGTATGAAAGTACCCCGGATGTTCGAGCTGGATAGTAGTCGCTTGGCCGTTTGGTATCCTGCCCTTGAATGGCCTGAGGTCCAGTCCGGCCGGCGACTCTACCTTCACGTAGTATTCTGACTTTGGCGGAATCAGTATCCCAATCTGCTGAGCGTCTTCCGCTATGGGCAGGTACGTTCGGAAACGGCCCAGACTGTCAGTAACTATATAATGTCTCTGGCTGTCTACGACACCCACCCACTTGGCACCAGTTGGGATTGCTCCCATCGCTGATACAGATGCTCCCGCAACCGGATGGCCGTTCGGATCGACCACGACACCCCAAATAGAGCGCTGGTCTGCTTCGCTGCCGGGCCGGGCTAACGGAACAAAAAGCCAATCAGTTTCGACGTGCGGGTATGGTTCTACTATCGCCGTCCCATATTGAGGGTGAGAGATTACAAAACGAAGCTGGCTTCTTGCTTGCTTTCTGCCGCTATACCAGAAAGCTCTCAGATCAGGTAGGCCAAAAGACGTGCGCAATTGTCCCTGGGCATCGGCGGTGCCCTCAGCGATGAGCAACTTTCGGTCTCCCTTTATCAGGTACACTTCCACTGCTGCGTATGGCATCACATTGCCGATAGCATCGGCCATAGTCCAACAGTGGTCGCTTTGTTCCTGGCTTGCCGGCTTCTTTGGCAGAGAAAACGCCAGCCCTTTTTTATAAGGCCAGCCAAAAACAGCGTTGCCCAAAACCTCTCTCAGAACCTTGTCCTTTTGGTCCAAGCCGAAAATTGCAACAAACGCAGAGGCATCGAAACCTTCGAAATCCAACCTTACTTTACGACCATCCGTCTCAATGGGATACTTGTCAAAGATTTGCGGACTTTCGTTAGGTTCCTTGTACACGCGGACCATTACCACTCTGTTGTCGAGTTCAGCCGAGCTTATCGGCAGGTAGTACTCCGTAGCGTCTTCGTGACGCCACCCATAAACGCGCGTCTCCAGAGCCTGTTTTACCACCGGGTCATTCTGGTCCTGGTGATATATCTTGAATATTGTGGAGTCGTTAGCATCGTCCACTTTTGGTTCGACTGTCCGTCCTTTTATGGTGACGGTGATTTTTTCGAAAGGCCTTCCTTGTGACGGGTCTGTGCCAACCCGAACCACCACCTCTCTGCCATTAAGGTCAAGCAGCCCCGGCCTTTCGGCGGCAAATAGACCGGAAGCCAAAACCCCCGCAACCAACACTGCCAATAGAGAAATGTGTTTCATAATGCGACTCCCTCTTTCTTCTCTATCTATTATATCCGCTGGATTGCAATGTTCAAGAATTTTTTGATACCAATTGGTGGCTGCACCTTCGCATAAAATCCCCGTATCAGGACGGATAGTCAATATATAAAGTTCCGTGCTTCAGTTCTCAATGAACACGCCTCCGCTAATCTTTCACAGGTGAGAGCGAAATCCTAATCGGCTTTGTTGATTCTTTTTTAACCCAGACGATAAGGTCACTGCCCTCAAGTGTATGGCGATGACCAAAGCGGAAATCTTTGCCACACTTTATCTTCTTGCCATTGATTTTTAGCTTAGCCTCCCCTTGGCCCCAATTCTTGATAACAAAGGCAGGATTAACGATAGGCGAATCTTCGCTGCCGCTCAGTTCAAAAGTCAGGTCTTTGCAATCAGCTTTGCAGCTTAGAACGTACGCCCGCTGCTTATAGTCATAACCTTCGCTGACGATATCGCCGCCGCCGACTTTAAGCGACGCCGAAGATATCCACGATTTAGCCAACGGCAGCAATGAAACAGCCGGCTTGTTTGTCAAACCATATATTGCCGCCCCGCCCTTGGGACCGCCCCAAACCAGAGATGAATGTGCCGCTCGGTCTGCCGCCTGGGCGTGCCTGCCGTCCGATGCAACCTGCGCTACGGGCCAATGGTTCCACCAGGGAAAATGCGAATACTTGGGCCTGACCTCAACGTTGAACACTCTCATTCGCGAGCCGGGCCGAAAAATCAGAAACGGCCTGTACCTGGCCTTTAGATTCGTCATCTGTATTAGCGGTTCAGCAAGGTCAAATTTAGGATAGCCGTGTTCCCAGGAGTAGCTGCGGCTTTCGCCTTTTAAATTAACCAGTGTAATTGCTTCGAGTTCGCAGTTATCTTCAGGTCTTGTCCCCGGCTCACTAAAGAATATTGTCTCCTGCCAGCCGCCTCTGCCGGGCAGCACATGCCGCACGCCTACGCCATCCGGATAAATCGTGTAAATCTCATCGCCCCACAGTCCCCAGCCTGTCACCGCATCAACGCCTGTCTGCCGATATAACGTATCAATCAAAGCGTATCGCCAGTGAACAACTACTCTCGCATCGCTGCTCTCAATCAGCCGAACGTGAGAATGACGACACTGTGCATCGGACATATGCTCACAGCAACCCACCGCTCCCTCTGCTCCTCCTCCGCCTTCTTCCCGGCTTTGGTCCGCCATCCACTTGCCGTTCTCAGTGACCCAGCAAGGAGAATACCGACTGCCCCGCCAAAACATCACCTTTATAGGATGCTCATCGAACCGCACGACTATGTCGGAATGCTCGCCCGTCCGCCACAAGGCGTCCCACTGGTCGTAATATTTTAGCTTAGTATAGTAAGCCCCGAAGCGCCCCGTATCCGGCACCGTCGGAAAGTGTCTCTCGGGAATATCGGGTTTGCCCTCCGGCCTTTGTGCTTTATAGGCAGAGGCAATCTCGCCTGCATCCAAGGCCCGGTTGTAAATTTTGATTTCATCTATGACCCCGTCAAACGAATATCCGGACGGGTGTGTCGCAAAGGCACGAACCGGATGAGTAGGGGCCATATTCTTGTGGTTTCTTCCAATCAGAATATCTAACTTGGGTGCAAAATCAATCTTCCCTTTGGCTGGCAATGTCCCTACGACTTTGCCATCCAGATAAATCGTTATCCCGCTTTCGGAATCATACACACCCGCCAGGTGATACCAGGTTCGTAAATCCAAGCCAACCTTTGGGCCGACCTGCCTTTGACGCTCAGCGGGGATTTCTGATTTGCAGATAAGCCACTGGTCCTCGGCTTTGACACCGAGGCCGAAGCGACCCTGCGAATCAATGCCGAAATAGTAACCCGATTTGCCAAAATCCGCCTGGCTGACAATTGGACACCAGTTCCACGGATAAGCCCCAAGCGCAACCCACGCCTCAATCGTAAAATACCCGCCGAGCTTTGGCGCATGCTCTGCCGGACAGACGACCCTTGTGGTAAAGCCGTCGAATTTCAAAGCTTTGCCGCTGCTTCCACCGACAAACTTTAAATTGCCCAGTATTTCATCTTCAGCACCGCTGATGCTGTCGACGACCTTTTTGCCCCGGCCCTCATCAAACCTCCACCACGCCACCAGATCCTCGTCGCTGGCCAAAAGACATCTGCCCACCGCCATCACCAGCACAAAACTGATAAGAAAGGTTGTCTTTCGCATTCCACTGCCTCCCTATCTCACTTTTGGGTTCGTAATAAGTTTGTGACAATCTGTTTCGGCACGCGGATTATCGAGCCGTGCTTAAAGCCTTCGGGAAAATTCGTTTTGTTTGAAATGTCCGTCCAGATCTTTAGGTCCCGTGACATAATGGCCCCATAGTACTCCTTGTCGTTGTGATGGTCGTAAAAAACATAGTATTCGTTCCTCAGCTTTACCGCGCATGGCCCTTCGTTGTGCCACTTGCCCGCTCCTCTGCCCGTAATCGGTTCTGAAATTGAACCGAACGGTCCATAAGGACTTTTGCCGCGGGCCATCCGGATATTCTGATGAGCAGGCGTAAAAACGTCCGAGTCGTTGTAACGCTCATCCTTGTAAAAGAGCAAATACGCGTTACCATCCTTAAGTAGATACGCATCAATACAGCTATAACCCGGGTCGAAAAGCAGCTTCGGCTTGCTAAAGTCCTCAAAGTCTTTGGTGATGACATAAAATATCCGATGTTGCTTGCTTGTGTGCGGCTTCTCCGGCGGCGGAAAGGTGCCATCGTCAAGCCATGTTGACCAAAGAATCATCCATTGCTTCGCAGGCTTATCGTAAAAAAGCTTCGGCGCCCAGCAGTTCCTCGTCTTTGGTTTACCCGCCATTACAGGGATAAGCCTCTGCTCGCTCCAGTTGATAAGGTCGCGTGTGTTTGCATAGCCGATGTCCCTTCGTCCCCAGCCGGTTGTCCAGACCATATTAATCGTTCCGTCCGGCCCCATCATGATAAAGGGGTCTCGCATCACGTTATCCCCAATTGTGGGCTTCAGATGCGGCCCCGGTATCTCCGTCCAGTTGTACAGGTCTTCGCTATAAGCCAAAAGCAGCCCGTCCCGTTCACCGCTGAACGATGAAAACAGATACACCTGATGTTCGTCCGGCAAACTTCGGCTTTCGCTGCCAATCCCGCTGCAACCGGCTGTAAGCAGCAAACCCGCAAGAACCGGCAAAAATACCTGCTTCAACCGCAACTTTCTGTTCATTGTTTTCCTTGTCCAACTGAGCGAAGAATATCAAATTTCTTCTTGGCTGTTTTTGACCGACGAAGAAAAAGAATTATACTTTGCATAGGAGCACTGAGCAACTCCACACATCTGCTTGTCTATCACCTTGTACCGTCTTTCTTTTCCTCCGCCAGCACTGCTAACAGTTTACTGGCCGTCTCATCCGAGAGCTGCTGCTCCTCCTGCTCCCCGGCCCATTCCCCTTCGTCCGGCGCTTGACGCCTTTTGGCCGCCGCCTGAGGCAAGGAAATAATGTCCAAGCAAGCCTTGCGCGCCGTCTCCTGGCTCTTTGACTCGGTAAGTTGAACCAGCTTCGCCGCCGCCAGCGGTGCATACCGGGCAATGATAAATTCGCCCTGACGACGCGCCGATGCGACTCTCCGGTCGAACTCATCGACAAAAGCCCCGTCCGCCAGCCACTTGTTGTAGACATTTCTGCTTACCTTGTTTTTGTCCAGGACCGCCTGCTCATCGAGCTCTCCGCCAAACAAATCCTCCATCACCGCAAGTTGCCTCTTACTTAATTGCTTTCTTTTGGCCATTGCTTTTTTGAATCTCCGCATTAATTTTTGAATGATTAAGAAAGTATCCCGCTATATGAGTTAGTGCCGCCGCCCGTTTCGCAGCATTCGTCATTTCGCTTTTTGGCTCTTCGACAAGTGACAACGCATTTTCTATTTGCCGCTGCTGCGCATCGCGGACGAAGAAAACAAGCGGACTTAGAAAATGCTTCGCGTTTATTTTCGCCGGGCTGCTTGGTACTTTCAAATTAGCCAATCGTTCGATCTGCTTTTGCTTCAAAGGCAGCAGTTTTGCAAGCTCCCCGCCGCTGAATCTTTCGTTCAAGCGTTTAAGCAGCTTCAGCTTTTTGCCAAGATTATCTGAGCCGCCAAGCCGATTGAGCGTAGCCAACAGAATATCTGTCTGCTCATCGTCGATTTCCCACATGATGCAGTCGGCGCTCTTGTGGCCGAGCTTGGTCAAAGCGTGACAGCGATGATGACCGTTGATTATCTGAAAATAGCCTTGCCTGTCTGGACTGGGCCGGACTATCAACGGCTCATATAATCCAGTCCGCTCAATATTGCGAACCAGCTTACCGAAATTTACTCTGCTCTGTTCGTTGGGATTGTCCGGATGAGCATCGAGTTTGTCCAATGGTATCGACTTAATGGAATTTGTCATATTGTCTCGCCTCTCAACTTGTTATTAGATTCAATTCAGGATTGAGCCAAATGTAATACACCGGCCTTTCGGTCAGCTTACTCAGTACAAATTTTGTTCGCTCCAGGCCGGCCTGACTATTGCGTCTTCTCCCATAGCTTTGCAAAAAGCTCTTTATTTGAAGCTCGATAAATTCTGATTCGGTTCCACCTGACTCCTCAAGTTTTTGATGTACTTTCCGCGGGTGGATGAACTCTTGCTTTTCGATGCCTATTGCACTAAAAGCCTCGATAAGCTGTACGCACCGTGCAGGCATCTTCGCTGTGTATGCTCTCATCCCCGCTTTTTCAAAAAACGGATTGACCAGCCCCATCACCGCCATTGCCTCGATGATAGGAACGCCTATTTTCGGCATCGTCTCGCGTACCAATCGAGCTGCTAAACCGAGTCCCCGGAACGTCGGCTCGATTACAACCCTGCCGATACACCGGATATTTTTATTAATAAGTGCGATATGTGTCGCCCTGTCGAAGCCCGAAAAAAAATTGCCCGTCGCAACGTTTCGAAGCTCAAGCTCCGGACTGGGCATCGTATAAACGATGACACCGGTGACATTGGTACCGAAACTGCCAGCCAAAGTCTTGGTTGGCCTGACGGCAAAAATCGCCGTGAACGGTCCTAACCGATTGTCACGATAATGATAATGTGCAAGCTCTTTGTAATCCTCCAAAGAGCCGCGGACAATTTGCAATCCTTTTGTAACACTGCACCTTCGCATCTCTAACAGTTTCTTCCCTTATAAATAACCTCCGCCGGTCCGCGTAATTGCTTCACGACCAGCACATCAGGCGCCAAGTCAATCAGTGTGTCCTCGTGACTTGAAGCCAGAATGAATGTCACGCCAGCCTGCTTTGCGAATTTACGTATCTTGTAGGCAATAACCGCCGCCGTAACCCGGTCTAACTCGGAGCAGAATTCGTCTGCAAAAACAAATTTCTTCCCCGCCGCCAGCGCCATTGCCAGTCGAAACCGGTATTTCTCTCCGTCACTAAGGTTAGCCGGTTGATTCAAAACACAGAATACATCGTTGAGGCCGGCGATACTTAGTAATCTCAAGCTCTCAATGAAATCGCCTTCAACGCAGTCTATCACCCGCTTATCGGTGGGCAATTTTATCTCGCTCAGCTTCACCTTCTCCGAGGCCGGCACAGATTTCTCCAGCTCACCCAGCAGGACGCTTTTGCCGGAGCCGGACGGCCCCGTGATATAGACAATGTCACCGGCGTTGATTTCAACGGTGCAGTTATGTCTGACGCCTCTGTCGATGAGCCGCTCCATTGTTAAACCAAACATCCGCATCACCGCGGCAGCCTTATCGGAAATTTGTCCCTGCCAGGAAAAGCTTTTCGAAACACTGTATGTCGGCATATCGATAATCCCCTACGCGTTGTCCGCCGTTCTTATAATCTCCTGAACTCGCTTTAGGATTTTGCAAACTTGATGAATGCTGCACCTGCGTTTCGGGGCGATTTTTCTTTGTGACAAACCCAGCAGAAAACAATCCTTCGCGATTGCCATTTCCGTCCTCGTAAACCTGTCACGGTTTCTAACGCAGGTTATGTATTCGCCGTCCAGCAATCGCCTTGTTATCCTGCTTATTCTGCGCGCGATATTTGCCTCACAAACACCAGCCAGCCGCGCAAGCTGCCGAAAGCTGTTGCCGTTCTCCAGGTACATTGTCATCAGCAGCTTGTCTTTACCGGTGAGCAGGCCTATCCTGCCGCGCAAAAGGTCAATTCTGTCGCGATAGGTGGTCTTGGTCTTTGAAACAGTCCTTGGGCTATTCGAATGAATCCTTTGCATAATAAATACCCCCCATTTCTCAGTTAACTTGCCCTGTTCCTCTTTGTCTTGCTTGGTTGCCCACCCCATTTCAGGCTCGGCGTCTCTACTCTTGCCCAATGTGTATTGTGCCACAGCCTGACTGTTTGCGAACCCCCTTTTGGGGCTGTTCGCAGGTATTTTCTTGGCCTTGTCATCGCGCAACTGGACCTATTTCCTCGGCGAGACCGATTATCCTGCTGATTCTGCCATCCATTCCTGGCCCTCCATGACTTGTTATTTTGACAATCATCTAACATGGAGGCAATTTTAACACTACGCAAAACAAAGTCAAGACTTTTGTAATATTTTTTCCAAATTTTTTGCATATTTTTTTAATTACCAAACACAAGCCCATATTTTAGCTTGTTTTGCGGTTCGAATTGGGGTATTCCGCTGGGATGCTTCAGAGTTTGAGCGGTGCCGGGACCGGGAACTGCCGCAGGCTGGCGATGCAAATAGAGGTGCAAAAACCAATGGTATAGGCGACAGATTCCAAAAGCAGACAAAATATGGTCCGCTGGATACACCCGGCCGGTACGCTGGAGCACGGTGCTCGCGCCCACCATACGAAGAATTTCCGGACAGCCCCAAATCGGCAGGCATCCTTTGACCAACAGAAGCCTATTTGGGCGTCAATAATCCAGAAAACACCAAAGAAGACCCATGACTACCCCGCAGGGCCCCGCCGCATGGACCAAGAGAGTGCACCTGCACGGCTGCCACCCGCCACCCCGAATAAGCCATCTGCCGGCATTGCACTACCTTGCTCGATTCTTTATCCATTCCCGAAACGGCTTGTCTTGGCGCGTTCGGACAATTGGCCCGATAAAAACGAGACGAATCAGAAAAAGTAAAAGATAGTATTAGAATTTTGCTATTGACATTTGCCTGTAAACGCGGTAGACGCGAAAGGGATTTTGTTGGTAAAGTTAGGAGTATTGGTTGTCTTCACTGGCGGCTGAAGGTTTATCTGCTTTGCCGATACCATACCCAAAGCTGCATAATGTTTGGGGGGCAGCGCGGGAGCCAGTGGGAGAGGAAAGTTAAGAGTGCGAGCAGAGGTGAAAGGATATTTTGCGCGCGTTGTGTTGGGACTGGGATTCAGCCGATGCGATAGCCTCTCGAGGTCATCGCCATCCGACTACCCTTTCCACCTACTTCCTGCTGATGACTTCTATGGGGCAATCGGAATGAGCTGGTGCAAGACAGCGACCAGCCCACGGTCGGGGGCAGAAATCCCGATTACCGTGAAGCACACCAGGTAGTCAACAACTGAATTGAAATCAATGCAGTGGAAAAACGAACAAACCAGAAAGGCAACCGGTGAGGCCGGTTCGGCTTTAGGCAGGGCTCTTACCAGGACAGAGATGGAAGTTCTGCGTCTAATTTTGGACGGCAAGAGCAACAAGGAAACCGCTCGCCTACTCCACCGTTCTGTGAGGACTATCGAAGACCACCGCTCCCATATCATGCACAAGCTCAATGTCAACAACGTCGTTGACTTAGTCAAAAGAGCTACCGCAATGGGAATAATTGACCTGCCAACCGACCAGTAACCGCACACAGCGGTCCTGCCAAGTAGAAAACGGCATCTGGCCGCTTGCGGTTCACGCCTGCTCACCCTCCCCATAATCCTGTAAGGAGAACTGTGTAGCTTCCACAAATCCCGTAGTTTCCACGCCTTGCCTGCTGAGCCATTAAGACCGAAAAGAGTGTTGGCGCCTATCATTATTTCTGTGGCTAGGGAAGCCCATGTAAGTGTTGAGCAGGTTATAAAACAAGGGCTGCCATAAGCCCTGTATTAAGTATTGGCTGTTACGTATTCCGGTGTATACCTTAATTATAATCATGGAGAGCTGAGTAACGGAGGGATCATTGGCACGTCGTTCTGAAAGTTATGTGTCCTGAAAACCAAATAGGGGCTGAGACATGAGCCTCATACGAGTTAAGTTTGCCGCGGCAGTTACTTTGATTGAAGTAATAGTGGCCATGGTGGCTCTGGCCGTTGCCGCCATGGGCGCACTGGGTTACCAATACCACGCGGCCGTACAAGCGCGAATAGCACACGCACAAACCACGTCCACCACGGTTCTTGCAGAGAATGTGTCAGTCGGTGATGACGATGATGCCGGTGCTTTTAGCCACACAACCTTAAATGGCGTGGGACAAGGATGCGTAAGAATTAACATAACCCTAACCGACCCCAAGGATGATGACAGCATTCAAGTTAAGACCACAGCAATGATGCGAAATATATGGCCCAGATAAATTTTGAAAGAATTGAGCGGAGGTACGAAGCTATGAGGCCCAAAACCAAAAAATCTCGATTTTATCGAAAAGGTTCAGTCCTTGTCCTGGTCGTCGTCTCCCTGCTTGTCCTGTCTGCCCTGGGGACCGCACTCTTGACGGTCGCTTACGGCGTCAGACATCGAGCAATACGGCTGAGAAATGAGACGGTCGCAATGCTTGCTGCCGAGGCTGGTTACGAAAGGGCAACTTTTTGGATGAGCCAGCAGCAGGATATGCTAACGGCACTGCAACACGACCTTACAGGAACAACCGGTTCACTGCAGTTCCAGGATGGCCGTTGTGATTACAAGATTGAGTTTTTCTCATTCGTTGGAGCCCGTCCCATTTACAGAATTGTTTCCAGCGGCTACAGTGGTATGTTTAACAGAACGGTCGATGTTTTGGTGGTTCAGGCCATAGGCGGCTGGGATATGGGTATATGCAGGGTCCCAAGTGGTTCAAGCAAAACCGATGCCGTGAACTTTGCCGACGGAGAAATAATCGATATGCCGCTGCATATTAACAAGCTCGACGACAATCCTGATAACAGAGACATTTATATAATCGGAAGCCCACAATTCCTCCAAGCAGTAGGTATGGGCGAATCAAGATATACCGATGGCGGCTCTGATAAATATGCTTCTGTGATGGACCTTTTTGAAGGTGGAATCTGTTTCGACCAGCCCAACAGCAAAATATCAAATGAAGACGCCATCCAGCAAAAAATCGCCCGCTTCGAAGAAAACACAGACGATAACTTCAAGTTCTCCCCGCAAGCGACCGCAGCCGTCTCAAACCCTTTGCCTGCCGTTCACCTTGAGTTCTTTGTTGAGAACGGTGTCGGCAAGGTTCGGATAACAGATGACTGCACAGTCCGAGGGTTCAAGCAGAGCGGTAATAACAGAACCTGGGATTTTAGAATCAGGCCCGGCGGCGGCGGAGCCACATACGAAAGATATGACATCTACGCCTATCATTTGAGGTCTGATGGCGACGAAGGACTTATCAGCGGTATAGAGGACACCTACGTAACCCAGTCAATCGGGGGCATGGAATCCGAGCCGGGCGGACAGATTTTTGTAAATGGCAACGTCATTATTGGCAGCGGCGATGCCGGGCTGCCTGGAATTCAGGATGTCTTAAAAGGCAAAATTACGGTAGTAGCAACCGGAAACATCTGGCTCGCCGATTCTATAGTGGCCGACGGCCAACACGATGCAGATGGAATACCGTCAAAAGACAATCCCAATGTCCTCGGACTAATTGCCCAGGGCGTGATTAAGGTCGTCGACCCCGGCATGAGCGATTACAGCTATGTTGACGGCGCACCTGTCGAACCCGAAGGTTTTGTATACGTCCCTGTCGGCAGAGCTGACAAAGGTCAACCCCCGGACTCACACAGAAGGCATCTGCCGGACCCGATGGAAGCGGAGGCTGCTGTGACGGTCGGCGGCGGCGGGTGGGGTGCCGAAAATGTCAAGCGAGGCGGTTATGGCGGCAGGAAGGAGGAGACCGGCAGCCAGGACTACTTGATTGTCCGCGGCACTATCGCCGAAGCCGTTCGAGGCGTCGTCGGGTTGGTAGGTACTGATGGTTACATCAAACAGTATTACCTTGACGAGAGATTATTGCAAGGCGTCCTGCCGGGTGATATGTGGCTGCAGGGAAAATATATTCCTGCACCGGCCGGCTGGCACGATTACCGCTCAAGCAATTAAATGACCTTTAGCGCCGGCGCTACTGAAAACAGGCAAAGAAGAAGACGTCGCGGGATTCTATCTGGGCAGCTTAATTAGCAAAGACCGGATTCGTAAGAAAACAGGAGCTTTGTGATGAGTAGAACAAAAACACTGTTGTGCCTCCTGGCTCAGACTGAGTTCGTAAAAGGCAGCAAAAGGTGGGTCCAACATCCACAGCAGGAGCTGGCCGCCGCCTGGTCTAAAAAAGTCGATTAGCACCAGGAGCGCCATATTTCATACGTAACCAAAAAACTGACAAAAATAACGTTCTCTGCCAACCGCTCAACGCAATCTATAATCTCTCTTATAAGCCCTAACTATCTAAAAATTGCTTACTTCAAGTGGTAGGCTCACATCCCCAAAACCTCAGGCTCGGCACGCTCAGCCTAAATCTCGCAAGTTGTGAAATCGGCGCCATTTATGATGACAGGGCACGCGATACCTGGTATCGACTGTAAGAATCATAGCGCTATTTGTATGGCTGTCCTCGGCCACCCTGCGTAAGGTATCTCCTTATCTAATAACGCCTTACACAAATTTAGCTCTTTTCCAAAGCCCTCCTGACAGAAGTTGTGCAGATTTGGTCCGAAAAAATCGCAAAAATTTGAGAATTTTCGCAACTAGTTCTTGACATTTACAAAAAAAGCTGATATGAGAGACCCTACAATATATTAATGGTGAAGCGGGTATGTGTATTTGCTATTTTCACTGGTGGGTACGGATTCGTTTGTTTTACCAAGACCGCGCCTAATGTTGTACCATCTCGTAGGATGGCACCGCACCCAGTGGAGAGGAGTTTTGTCTGAGTGAGGAGAGTGTGAAAACACTTCGGACAATCGCTTCTGTGCTGTGTTTCGGCTTAGCTTAATTTGTACTGTTGAGCGAACCGGGCGCGGCCATTTCTACATGCCCCAACACAATTGACGCCGTACTAATTTCGTGTAGGACTGGTTTGGTCAATCAGCCCTGTAATGCCGGTCTGCCAAATGCCGGCTGAAAGGAGATGCCTGTAGCGAAACTTTGTCACTAATTAGGTCGTCAAGAGCCTAAGAAAGGTGGCCGGTGAGCCGTAGCCACGAAGCAAGCACTCACCGGCCGGGCCTGGCCCAGGCGGCTTGGTTTGCGCGCCCGGGTCAAGGCTCCCTTGATTATAACGCAAACCGCCAAATAACTCAAGAATCGAGGTGGTGCCTGTGAACAAACGCTTTAATTAATCAAATGGACTGTACTTGCGTCAATGGATTGGCAGAACAACGAGAGTTGCTGCGGGCGGTCCGCAGCAAACAAAAAAATCTAATTGAGGAGTAGCAAAGATGAAGAAGCTATTAACACTAATAATTTGTGTAGGGGGGATTGTGCTGCTTGAGGCCAATCCGGCCCAGCCCGCCACATTAGAAGTAAGGCCCCCTGGCGGTATGGGCACGCTCGGCGACGTCTATACCAACATCCAGCAGGCGATAGACGATGCCGACCCGGGAGATACAATTAACGTCGCAGCGGGCGTATATGACGGCAACACAGTAGGACCGGAAGGCCACCTCGTAATAGACAAGGCAAATCTTACCCTCAAGTCGGCAGATGGAAAGGGCAGCACCACCATAAATGTTGCAAACGGAGTTGGTATAGATATTAGAGGCGGCGCCGCCAACTTCGTCCTTGGTGGCGCATCCGGTCAAGGCTTCACCATTGCCGGTAAGTCTGGCACCACCTTCGTTATTCAGTTGACGAATGCTCCTTCCGGCGTCGAAATCTCCCACAATACTATTGACACTACCGGCAGTGCCTCTATGGGAGTATCGATTGGTGCCGCCGGCGCCTCTGATTTGACCATCAGCAACAATGACTTTATTGCAGAAGATGGTGACGGCTCTATCTGGGGACCCGACGTACACAACGTTACTGTGTCCGACAATACGTTTACCGGTCCGGCGACTCCTACCAGTGGTTATGCCATACAGTTTGCCGGTGTTACTTCGGCATCCCCATCCGCTATTAACGGAAACACCATCGACAATTACGGCAGTGGGATCTTCATTCATACCGTTGGTGGAACAACCGTTGTTTCCGGGTTGACGATCAACGACAATTCTATAAGCGAATGCTTAAAGGGTATTCGCCTCGGACACTCAAGTCAAACCTTGGATATGGACGATGTGACCGTTACCGGCAACACGCTATCAAGCAACGACATAGGAATTTGTGTTGGCGATGGTGTACACGTTCTGGCCAGCAACTTCACCATACAGAATAACTGCATCACCGGAAACACCTACGGCCTCAAGAACGAGCACGCCACCGAACTCGTAACTGCTGAGGAGAACGCCTGGGGCGACGCAACAGGACCTCATCACCCACTGAAAAATGTCGGAGGACTTGGTGACGAAGTATCAGATAACGTCGATTTCTACCCGTGGTATCCGGACTGCAGCTTCACAACCCCCGTTTACAAACCGGTCCACAATGTCACGCTGGACGCCTACTACGACACCATTCAGGGTGCAATTGATGAGGCAAGCCCGGATGATGTAATTGAGGCCGACGCGGGGACCTTCACCGAGGATGTGACCATTGACAAGAGCCTGACGCTCAACGGAGCCCAAGTGGGCGTCGATGCGCGCGGCCGGTCCGAAAGTGAATCGGAAATCGTTGGAGTGGTTGAGGTGACTTCCGCTGCTACAGATGTGGTCTTTGATGGATTCAAGTTCACCTCACCGACAAGAGCCTTTACCCCAAGAGGATTCAATCTGCACATTGAATCAGAGAATTCCACGATTAAGAACTGTATTTTCGTTGCTGAAGAAAATGCAGGTCACACGTATTCAGGCTACCTCGACTTTGGCGGCATCACGAATACGACTGTAGAACGCAACTCCTTCTCTGGACATCTGGATCCTACACAGACACCCAACGTGATCATGTTAGGCATCACTGGGGCAGGCACCGTGACCGTCACGCATAATGAGATGCACAATGTCGGCGGCGGCGGCGGCATCGGTGTTATGTGCAGCAACGATGACGCTGTTATCAATATCATTGACAACGAGATTGAAAACACCGGCGACGGCATTTGGTTCTGGGACCCGACCGGCGGTTCTTTCGAGGTTAACATCCAATCGAACACCATTTACAACTGCCAGAAGAAGGGCGTAAAAATCGTATCGCCCGTAGGCATTACCGCCGTAAACTGCAACAGGATATACGACAATACCGAAGAAGGGGTTTATAATAGCGTATCGAGCCTTCTGGTTGATGCCACATCCAACTGGTGGGGCGATGCCTCAGGGCCAAGTGGCGAAGGAGGCGGCTCCGGCGATGCGGTCTCCGAATACGTTGATTTCTTCCCCTGGCTGCTCAGTACCGACTGCAATGACTATGCCCCAGAAATGCTTCCTGATTTCGTCGTCGACGACGACTGGGCTGGTTATCCCGACTATACGATGGTCACCGTAGATGGTGAAACATACTACATAGGCTTTAACGCCTTTGCTGTTATTCAGGACGCCATCGACGCCGCCAGCGATGGCAACAGCATCAGCGTCGCAGACGGAAACTATGTCGAGACACTGGTGATTGGCAAATCCGTTAAAGTTATTGGTGCAGGAGGCGAGACCTCAATAGTACAAAGTTCGACAGGATTGAAGCTGATTAGCATCAATGCTGCTGACACTGAGGTCGAGCTGGCTGGTTTCACGCTGAGACATACGGGTACGGATAACTGGGGCAGTTCTTACGTGATGCTGATTGAAAACGGCGCTTACGCGTACATCCACGACAACGTAGTCGACGATTTTAAGAAGCGCGGCGTTTACGTAATGGGCTCCGGCTCCTCCGCAGACATAGTGGCAAATACCATCATAGGTGGAGGAGAAGGCAGCGGCCTTCAGAACGGTATTGTCGTATGGAATTCAGGTGGAGGATTTACAAACATCGTTAACAACGAGGTCTCCGGTGGATACTATACCGGCGAACGATGGACTGCGACAGGAATTATGGCTTTAGACACTTACGATAAAGATGTTCTTATCGCAGGAAATTATGTGCACGATAATCAGTTAGGCATAGCTGCTGGTAACTACTGTGAGTATACTCCAGGCTCATATTCTGCAGATGTCACTATCAGAGCCAATAGGGTAGAGTACAACACCTACGGCATAGACATATTTAACGATATCCGAGGTGCGCTCGTCCAGGGAAACTATATTTCAGCGAGTACGGAATATGCGATTGGTGTGTACGATTATAACGATACTATGGCGCCTTGTGAGCAACCGACTGACACTATAATTCAGTTCAACAATATTGCTGACAATAATCTTGGTATGTGGGTAATTGACCGTGTGGGTCCGGTCGATGCTCAATACAACTGGTGGGGTGACATCAGCGGGCCGAACGACCCTTGCGGAACCAGCGAGACAGACGGCATAACATGCTATGATGTTTCAACGATGAAGAATGTTGACGGCCTTGGCGATGAGGTCACAGAAAATGTGGACTATTGCCCCTGGTTGACTGCAGCCATTTCCCGTTCGGATGACCCCTTGTCGCTTGGCGACCTCAACGGTGACGGCTGCGTCAATTTCTACGATGTTGCTATCTTGGCCGACGAATGGCTCGAAGGATGTGAGTAGAACCGACAGCGATGAGCATATTGCGTATTGACAGCTTGATAGTGCTTCGTAGACGACGCAAATAGCACAAATGCGTGATAGGGGTGCTGGGAGGCTCCTCCGCCCGGCGCCCCTTCGCGCACAATTGTCCGTCTTTATCTTCCGCATCTGCAAAAATCGCAGTTCTCCTCTCTATAGCATTTTGCCTATCGAGCAGTGGCCAACAAGCTGACTCAAGCTTCGTTCAAAAAAAGATTTGCATTTAGCAACTATCAGGTTATACTGAGCGGCGAACGGATTTTGGGAATAAAAATGCCAGGAAGGATTCCTAAGGTAGTTGTAATTGGCGGCACTTATGTCGACATGGCAATAAGGTGTGGCCAGATTCCTGCTCCCGGCCAGACTGTTACCGGAGCGGCGCTTTCGTATGCACCCACCGGCCCCGGACCAAATCAGGCTGCGGAAGCCGCCCTCTGCGGCTGCGACGTCTATCTGGTTAGCAAGGTCGGCGGCGACCCTTTCGCGCAAATGGTCAAGGAAAGCCTGGCTGAGTTCAACGTTAATACCCAATTCGTTTACGCCGCAGAGGCCAAGAATACCGGCATAGTTGTAACTTTAGTCAATGCAGAGGGGGAAAATGCCGATTGCGTATACACCGGCGCCAACAGTGCCTTGCGCCCGCAGGATATCGACACCGCCGAGCAGATTATTTCGGAGGCTGATGTCTGTTTGATTCACGGCCGACTGCCCCAGCAGGCAATTGTAGCCGCCATTCGCTGCGCCAAAGTGCACGGCACCAAAGTCATTCTAAATCCTGCAAGGCCGATAGAGCAGCCCAGCCGGCAGGATATCGCCCTGCCTATCGAGTATTTTTCAGCGGATAGTTTGATTCCGAATCTTTATGAAGCCGCTGATATTACCGAGAAGTCCACCGCCAATATCCGCACGGCCAAGCTCATTGGCTCTGACCTTGTCGCCCGCGGCGCGGCATCGGCCATCATAACGATGGGCAAGCGCGGCTGTATGGTCGTCGACAGAACCGGTGCCGACCATATCCCGGCTTTCGAGGTCGAGCTCGTCGACCAGACCGGCAGGGGCAACGCTTTTGCCGGGGCCTTCGCGGCATATTGTGCCGTGAAGGATGATGTGCGAGAAGCTGCAAAATTCGCTTCCGCAGCCGGCGCCCTGGCCTGCACGAAGTTCGGCTCCATTGAAGCACTGCCAACAAAGGCCGAGATTATCGAGCTCCTGCAGAAAGAAGATATCGGATAGTACGGAAAAGCAGAAAAGTAGTAAGCAAAAAATGACCGATTAAAAGTTTTACCTTTTCACTTTTGCCTTTGCCAAATGGCCTTTCAAAGCGAAAAACAAATCGTATCCGCAAGCCGCCTTCTTCAGGCCCTTGCCGACGGAGATGATATCCGCTTGAGTCAATGCACTATCACCGGTGTGCTTGATATGAATCGGCTCTTTGAGCCCGCTGAAAAATTCCAGATTGATAAACTTGCCTTGACCGAAAATCAAGGCTGCAAAACCATAGCACTTGCTCAATCAATAGTCTTTGACAAGTGTACGTTTGAGGAAAACGTTGTTTTTACAGGGCCCTGGTCCGAACCCGATAGTGTTGCCGCAGAATTCAAAGCCGACGTTATCTTCAACAGCTCGGTATTCAAAGGCCAGGCTCGTTTCCGAAACGCCGTATTCCGAGGCACTGCCGGGTTTGACGGCTGCACCTTTGACGGAGTTGTCACCTTTAAAAACGCAATCTTCCACGGAGACGCAAAATTCAGAACCGCTGCGTTCAACGGCTACTGTCTTCTTGGCAGTGCCGTCTTTGAAGCGTCCGCCAGATTTGCCAATACCCATTTTGCCAAAGGTGCTAATTTTTCGGAAGTAAAATTCTCAGCCCAAACCGATTTCGGCGGCGTCTATTCCTCCAGCAGGGCAGTGCCGGCACATGACCTCGTAGTCTTTGGGCGGCCACGATATGGAGAAGGCGAAAGTTTCTGGCGTTTCGTCAAACAGTCCGCCCAGGAGGCCGGTTATTACCAATTGGCCGGCGAGTGCTTTTACAACGAGAGATGTGCCCGCCTCTGGAAAAAATTCCGCGCTACCGCCTATGAGAGTCTCTCGCCGTCAAAAAAATTTGTCCATTTGCTCTCAGCCGTGCGATTGCTGCCGGAGTTTATTTTTGGCAGACTTCTTTTCGGCTATGGCGAAAGGCCTGTCCGAGTCCTGGTCGCCAGTGCATTAATCATAGTCTTCTGTGCGATGCTTTATACACAGCCCGGCGCCCTCAAATTTAGCGAGGGGCCCACTAAGCCGTCCTTTACGCAGAGTTTGTATTTCAGCACCACAACATTCACAACACTTGGCTATGGCGATTTCTATCCCTCCCCGCATGGGTTTTGCCGGACTCTCGCAATGACAGAAGCTGTCACAGGCGGATGTTTGATGGCGCTTTTCGTGGTATGCCTCGCAAAACGTTTCTCGCGAGGATAGCCAGAACCGCCCTTGTAATCTCTTGAGTGCATCGAAATCCAGGACAAATGCGCTTGGAATCGCCCTTTCAGCACTTCCCCCGACCCCACCAGACGGTGGATTTGGGCGACATCCGCCATCTTCATCTTATGCCTTCTACCCCCCAGTGTCAATCAACGAGAGCCGGCACCTTCCCGCTCCGCGCGTATATCCTCTTCAATCTCTTTATCGAGCTTCTCAAGCTCCTTGGCCATATTCTTTTTGGTGATTTGCTTCTTGGCCTCGGCCTCGTATTCAGCCTTCGTCTTGACCACTTCCTCGCCCGGCTCAGGCTTGCTCGGACGTTTCTTACAGCCGCTCAAACAAAAAACGCTTATCACTGCTGCCGCAGTAATTATCACCAACACTTTTCGCATCATCTTATCACCTCTTTGCACGTAGAATCACCTCGATTGTGCCGTTAGCCAGCTTGAGCTTCTTTACTGTTCGGCTTTCTTACCGCCTCTTCCACGTCTGGCCTTATACTTCTCCTTACGGAAGCGCTTTTTAACATCTCGCCCGCCTTTTTCCCTAAAACTTTTATCGCGCGGCCTTCGTGCTCTTGGGCCTCTTCCTATCGAAAGCACACGCTCCTGCCTCTTCAGAACTCGCTGCTTGTGGTCATATCGCTGCTGTTCCTTTTGCAGAAGATTGCCAGCTTTATCGGCGATATCCTTCTTCCCGTATTCGACCCCCAACTGCTGGATTCTTCTCAGCCGGGCCAAACGCCTATTATGCTTCGCTTCTTCATGAGCGATTTGCTTCCGAATCGCTTCAAGTTGTTGCTCACGACTTTTGCCTTTTCCAGCTTTGAACTTTCCTTTTCCCTTAAGCCCCATTTCGCGCTTCTTCGGTAGCTCTTGCCTTAGCCTATCGAACTCTTTTTTCTTACGCACTTGTTTTCTTTTCTCTCGCGCGCCAGGTTCGTAAGCGCCCGCTTCTCCACCCCTGTTTTTCCCGCGAAGCTTCTTTGCCTGCTCCTCCCTTTTGTTGATACCTTTACCTTCGCCCGCTTCCTGAGCAAAGACTACCCCGAAGTTCCATAATAAAAAAAGTACGATAAGAACTGAAAATAGAGCCTTTTTCATGATTCGTTCTCCTGCCTTTTTGACGTTCTTTCTCTTTCCCTTACCTGCCAATTTGTTCGCCTTGCACGGCAAATTCAATGATTTGCCCCACGTTTTCCACGGCGGTTGCTTCAACGCTCTGGTAGCTGCCATCTGACAATAACTATGATAAACTAAAACCATCCGGGGTGCCAAGTTTATTATTGGAATTTCCTGCCCTGCGGTGCAGACTCATCTTAGGCCCGCCGGATGCTGACAGTTTTTCGCGACTCTGAATGCTCACGCTTTGTGTTTGCGCGTGCCAGACCCCGAATGGGCCAAAGCACCGGGCCCAAATATTGCCGTGGCCAATACCCAATCAAAGCAGTACGGGCCACAAACTGGTACGCCAACGAAGTGCCTACGCTGTATTTGGCAGCGCCGCCGATTAGAAATCGTTTGGGAAGAACTTCCGCTTGGCCCAGTCATTTCCCAGCAAGGCGATGTCTCTGAAATCCACTACGCAATCACGGTTGATATCACCTTCCAGCTCACAACCAGTGGTAAAACTCCAAACAGCACCTTTGGTTATTGCCGGGTACTTTGAACAACGAACCGGATACGGCCAGTGGATCTCATCAACACGCCAGTAGTAGGTCTTCCATAGTTCAAGCGGTTGCGGATCAACGCCGTCTACGTCAGGATCAAACGTCTCATCGCCCGGGTCATAATAGTACTTCCATTCGGGGTCACTGTGACCAGCGTTCTTCACCGCCACAGGGTCTTCGCCCAGGTAGATAGAGTGTCTGAACAAGCAATCTCCCGCATTCCAGCTAAGGACCACATCTACCGACTGATTTATGGCACCATCGGCCGGGGTGGGCTCCCAGGCCTCAGCCGGCGGGTGTTGAAGAACGAAGTGGTCAATTACTGTGCCGTCCGGCTTGACCGCTTCAAACGTCAGTACATCTCCCCGGATGTCTATCTTGCAGAAATGGTTGGTTTTCTCATAGACCTCGACGTACTCCGAGTAATTCAAGCTGCCGTCACGAAGGGGAGCTCCGCCGCCGCCGGAGGTAATGTGCTTAACCCCGTTCTTATCGCAGCGCGCGTAGTAATGGTTATGCCCACAGAAAACAATGTCCACTTTGTACTCCTCACAAAACGGCTGAATGCACTGCTGAACATCGTCGTTATCATCGTGGTGACCAGCAGAGTAGCCCGGCTCGTGCAACTGTAAAAACACCCATTCTCTGTCCGTCGACCGAAGGTCATCGCGGAGCCACTTGTATTGGGCCGAACCGAACGCATAGCTCTTCTCATATTGATCGATTACGGCAATATGCACCGGGCCATAGTCAAAAGACCAGTAAAAACCGTCAACGTAAGGATAAGGCCAGTATTTGTCGAAATAAGTTCGAGGAGTCGAGTCATCATCGTATTCATGGTTACCAATGCAGCCGTTGATTGGCAGATTCGCCTGAAGCCGGCGAGTATTCAAAGCGGCGGGATTGAAAAACTCGTTGGTCCAGTCCTCTTCCTCTTCACCGTCATCGACCCAATCGCCCGAAAGCAAGGTAAACGTGTGATAATTTGGGTCTGCCTCGAAAGTCCCAATCATAGCTGCATTCACCATGTCGTGGTCAAAAATATTGGTACGAGTATCTCCATAGCCTAAAAACCGGACCGCATTGGCGTCTGCCGGCGGTGCGGCCCGGAAAGAGCCCGGGTACTCGTTCACATCCACTATAACCCGGTAATAATACTTGGAACCAGGCACAAGACCAGGGATAGTATGTTTGTGCTGATGGTCCGTCCCATACTCAGCCGTCACAATGCTTCCGCTTGAATAATTCGGATCCGGCCCCCACTCAAGACTACACGACTGCGAGCTGTCCAACTGCCACAGAACCATCATCTCGGTGTTGTCACCCGGATAGATAAGATATGGCCCCTTTATGATCGCGCCTTCACTAACGCCCGCTACGACCAGAATTATGGAAAACATCAGACTCCGCAGCACTATTTGCCTTTTATTCATCCTGACCTCCTTCCGACATACTTACCCGCAGTATCGGCACAACTGCCGTTACCCCCTTACTCCCAACTCTTCGACCGCCGCTCAAACTTATCGAAGCCCTTACAATCATTATATACTTTTCAAGGTAGAATTCAAGTGAATTCTTGGTTGCCCCGAGTGCCAAAGGTGTTGTTCCCGTGCTAATTTCCAGCCTATCCAGCTATTAAAGAATTGACCGCGGCGTCCTTGTTTATTATCATTTTTGTGTCTGCCAACGTAGCTCAACGGTAGAGCTCTGGTTTTGTAAACCAGGGGTTGTCGGTTCGAATCCGACCGTTGGCTTTCATCTACTTCCGCTGTGATGCATACTTTCAAGAAGCAGCAGGAAGTGCGAGTAGGGGGCGTCCTTATTTTCCACTGCCAAATATACAAACGGGGCCTATACAGAATGAAATCAGTATAGGCCTCGAAACTGATACAATCTTGCTGACTACTCTCAGCAGTTACGTCGCTTATGGTTGCACGCAATCGGGGAACCAGCCTTCCTCGCGCCAGTCATCAGCCAGCATAGCATAGTCGGCGAAGTTGACCACACAGTCGAGGTTGATGTCGCCGGGGAACAAGTCGCAGCCAGTAGTAAATCTCCAGACATGGCCTTTGCTTACTGGCGGAGTCGGACTACCCGGAATGTGGATTGTATCAATCCGCCAGTAGTAAGTCGTCCACAACTGTAGCGTGATGGGGTTCGAAAGGGCAAGGTCAGGATCAACACCCGTGCCTGGCACATAGGGGGGTCCCATTGACTCCGGCTCATAGTAGCCCTTCCATTCGGGGTCAGCGATTGTAGCATCATTTACGTCGTCCCAATTTGTACCCAGATAAGCCGAGTATCTGAACGCGTAGAAATAGTAGTACTGCCAACAAAGTATGACATCGACGGACTGCCACACGGCACCATCTTTCGGCCAGGGTCCCGGAGGGGGGGGGAACCAAGGGAAGCAGATGGCCTCTTTGCAGTTGCCACCAAGGTCGGTGACCACAATAAACCCATGAGGGCAGCTATCATGGCACAGGAGGGCTCCATCGGCCAACCACTGAGCGGGGTCCCTGCTATCATCCTCGTCTGTGTTACAGGTCTCGATAGTGGCCATACAACCCAGAATCACCTTGGCGTCGCGGTCATGTCTTAAGTCGATTTCCTCGGCAGTCATTGAGCCGTCGATTATGATAATCCGATGCTCGCCACCTTCGTTGTCGGGAACGGTAATCTTGTCGCCGTCGTGTGCGACTGTGCCGCCGTTGTCGACTATCAGATAGGCATCGTGGTCAGTGCCCATGTTCAGCCTGCCTCTCATGATGAAGGTACCGCCATCAACGAAAATCGTGGCGCCGGTGCCGCCTTCTCCATCGTCTCCGTTGCCGTCCAAGTCGCTCTCGTCGTTGAGGATGAGTGTTGCACCGGCTGGAATGATGACGGTGCCGCCACACTCCATTTCGTCGTACTCTTCGGTACCGGAGACGGTGTACGTATCGGGCCAGTCGACTTCCAGATCATCGGCCGAAACTAGCGACGACAGTCCCAGCAAACAAACAAGAGAAATTAAAAACATCAGTTTTTTATACATAATACTCAAAATCTAAACACGAACGATATTTTTTGTAAACGCCAAAACATCTGTTGCCTTTTAATTTAGGGACTCTAACAAAACCTGACTTGCAAAACAAGGAACCGCTTGGCGCAACTATTTTAATAGATTTCTCGACTGCGCTCGAAATGACGAGCCGGGTTTTATTAGAGTGCCTTAAGCAAAATTACCTCCCTGTAAAGGCCGTCACTTAACGACGGTCCTCAAGCCAGTTGTCGGCCATCAACTCAAGGTCTTTCCAGTCAACAATGCAATCGTCGTTGATATCGCCGGCTGGTGCATACTTAGGAACGCATATCGTCGTGCACAGCATGATATCATCGAAGTACACAGTACCCGCAGGTTCTCCGGGATGTTCTCCGCACGTGAATCTCGGACCGAAGCCAATTGAGAAGCTTTCGACATTCGCCAGGTTCACATCGGCGAATTGGCCTTGGATGTCGATGTTCCAGTCAATCCAGTCCTCGACCTGAATGTCGTCGGGACTATCGCCGTAGACGCCGTATGTCGACTGAGCTTCGCTGGTGCCGTCGCTGAGTACGACCCACATTGACTCGCTGTCGTTACCTGCATCGCCGTAGAAGTACAGGATGAGCGCCTTTTCGAAGTTGTCAACGAGGTTTAGCGGCGGGTCGAACGTCTTTCTCGCCTCTGACCAAGCGCACTCGCGCTCGCTGCCGGTATTGTCGTAAAGGTACTGCATAGACTTTTCGCCGCCGTGGACGGGCTCGTATGCGAGGTACACACTCGAACCTGTGCCGTTACCGCCAATGCCGCTGCAATCGCCGGCACCGTCAAGCCAGACCTCCCATATAGCATTGGCGCCGCAGCTTTCATCGTAGCTCTCCATATCCTCGACTACCATGCAGCTAACAACACGGAAGTGCCAGACGCCGCCTATGGCGGTTCCGCAATCCCAGGATTCAACGACACGCCAGTAGTAGCACTGGCCTAAAACAAGCTCTCCGGGACAATAGGTGGTCTCTTCGGCCGGGAGAATAACTACGAGTGCAGACAAATCAGCGGGCGCATTAGCGACCTTGTCGTAGTTGGTGCTCAAGAAGACATAGTGCGTCTCAGCAAGCACTCCGGGTGTCCAGCTCAGGCACTGGTCGGGCGGATATTTTGGTGCCTCAGGGCCGCAGCAAATGCAAGGCGGGTTGGGGTCATAGGGTCTGTTAGGGTCGCAGTCTACCCAAACGGTGGTCCAGCCGGGATTGACGTTGTCGAAGTCAACCATCAAATCGCCGGACGCACCGCAGCCGTGAAGGTAGCCGCAAACAAGAACATTGCCTGCATCGAAAGCATCCCAGATATCTTGCTCAGCATTGCCGAGGATCATCATCACACCTGGGCAGCAGATATTCAAAATCCAGTTGTCGCTCTCATGTGTGAATTCGTTGCACTTAATAAGTCCTCCGAGCAAGTTGATGGTGGCGAAAGCCTCGTTGCGGTCGCTACTGGGGGCCCGCAACTCGTCGGCAGTGATCTGACCGGTACTATCCTCGGGTAGGGTGATAGTAGCGGTACCCTCGTTCTCGGCCATACCGAGCCTGCCACTACACTCAAAGAGACCGCCGTAAACATTCATCTCAGCTTCACCCTCAGCGTCGTCGCCGGCAAGACGCAGTCTCTCGCATGTAACAACAGCGGTGTCGCTCAGATTGAGTATGTCATAAGCGTCCTCGTTGTGACATCTCAAATGTAGGTCACCAGCGACAGCAAAGATAGCTTCACCGCTTATATCGAGAGTACCTTGACCGTCATCGCCGATGACAAACTCTCTTTCATCGTCGTTCCCACCTTTGCCGCCGACGGAGAGGCTGCCGCCGGTCATCGTAAGGTTAAACACACCATCATCTTCGTCTCCGCCTTTGAAGCCGTAGTCGAGAACCACGTTGGCGTCGTCACTTATGTAGAATTCGCCTAATCCGCGGTCCGCAATCCGAAGCGACAGGTCATCATCCAGGCCCGCGAAATGCACGTGGGCGTTATCCTCGAAGTAGAACTGGCCGACCGCACCTGGCTGCTCGATTATTCGCGGCCGACTGGTAATTTTCACGTTACTGCCGCTGATTATGTTGAAGACCGTCGTTCCACTATCTATGCCTTCGAACTCACCAATAGTGATATTAGGCTCGCCCCATCCGCCGCCGCCTCCTCCATACGCACCCATATCAACAGTGACGGTACCACCGCCGACGCCCCCTATCGCCCAGTGCTCTATCGACATAACGGCATTTAGCATCATTATGACCTGGTCGCTGTCGAAGTCCCATCCATACTTCTCAAATCGTTCGTCCCCTATGTTCCATCTGGAGCCGTCTATATACGAAACGGACATGTCATTGACAACTACCGGGCCCTGCCAGGGCGGCGGGTTGATAATTGCAGTGTCCCCTTCGCCGGGTACGCCGGTATTGGGGTCCCAGTTCAACGGGTCAATCCACAACATGCTGTACGGCGATTCGTTCGTCCATACGTACACTCCTATTATTGATACGACTAAGTCCACCTCGGAACCACACGGCACGGATATTCCCGCGTTCGGGTCCTGGTCCAATACATGCCCTTCTGCGGTTGCGCTATAGATATAATTCACACTACCCTTTACAAGACCTACGGCATTAAGGGCAGCCTCGGCAGCAGCTTCCGTCATGCCCACAACATCCGGCACAATCACCTGCAACTGCTTAAACGTAACCAGGACGCTATGATTGCCGGTTATATTAGTCAGACTGTAGCAAGTCTCGTTTATATCCTGGTCGTTGCCATCCAGATACCAGGTATTGACCTCGTAGCAGAGCTCAGGGCTGGCGCAGAAAGTCCGGCTCTCGCCATGGTCGACATCAACAACACCATTTGGATCAACAGAGCCGTTCGAACCGGATGTGACTGTAACTGTGTATTGTTTAATGGCATAGTTGGCAGTGACATTCGCATCGCTGAGCATAACAATTGTAGTAGATGGGCTGTTAGCATCCGCTACATTGCCCGTATCGCCAGTCCAGTTGGTAAAGTGAGAGCCCACAGGTGGTGCATCTGCTGCGATTGGCACCGTCTGATTATGGTCGTACGTGCCCGAGCCTGTGCCGTTATTCACGGTTAAGGTGTAAGTATTTATTGCGAAGTTGGCCGTGATAGAGTAATCACCATAGATGATAATCGTCGTGCTGGCAGAGCACGGCTCAGCAACCGTATTTATATCACCAGTCCATTCGACAAAGTGGTAACCAGTCTCAGCCTCTGCATGGAGATTCATCCCCCGCCAGTAGGGGAAAGTGAATTGACCCTCGCCCGGGACCATTACCGAGCCGCCAGAGGTAGAGTTAACATCCAGCGTGTGCTGGTTAAGCGCAAAATTGGCTTCGACAATGTAGTTTCCATACATAGTGATAGTGGTACATGGGTCATAGATGTCATTGACGTTAGCTACATCACCGGTCCAGTTGACAAAATGGGAGCCGGCATCGGCCGTGGCCACTATTGGCACCACTTGGCCATCGTTGTAATCGTACGGCCCAGGCTCACCAGGTATAGTTACTGACCCGCCCTGCGTCGACGAGGTCGTAAGCGTGTACTTCGTCTGCACACCTAACGATACCGTATAGTTGACCGCTGAGCCTACAGGTACTGATGTGCCCGCTACAGGGCTCTGACTTAACACAAGTCCGGCAGCTACAGTATCATTGTAGTCGTAGCCTATAGTCCCAACGACCAAACCATCAACACCGGTAATAGTCGAATTAGCATCGGGCTCGGTCATACCAATGATGTACGGTACAACCGGCTGGCCTAACGATACCGTATAGTTGACCGCTGAGCCTACAGGTACTGATGTGCCCGCAGTCGGGCTCTGACTTAACACAAGTCCGGCAGCTACAGTATCATTGTAGTCGTAGCCTATAGTCCCAACGACCAAACCA
>CAZOUM010000015.1:0-50213 GCA_964582985.1 uncultured Pirellulales bacterium
TCCCTATCACCCACGCTGCTATGCGATTGATACTCGCATCAAAAAAGTCAAGGCCGATGTGAACCCTTTCAAGGTAGTTGCCCCGAACTATCTCTTCAGCTATAGCACGCAGCTCATCCGAAAGAATAACCACATGGTCGCTGTCCCATCGCACCGGCCTGCTCACATGTAGCAGGATTTCATCCAAGTATAACAGTACCGACGAAATTTTGTCCGAAATAACTTCCGTCGGATGAAAATGACCTGCGTCAAGGCAAAGCAAAATGTTATTCTCGATAGCGTAACCCAGGTAAAATTCGTAGGAGCCGATTACACAGCTCTCTGAACCGATACCGAAAAGCTTCGATTCTACCGAATCAAGCACGTATCTCTTATCAATCTTTTCGGCGAAGACTTCGTCCAGCGAAGCTTTCAGGATCTCACGTGACATCTTGCGGTCAACAGGAGCGTCCTTAAATCCATCAGGAATCCACAGGTTTGTAACGCAGGGTGAACCAAGCTGTTTACCTATGTGTGCTGCGACTTTTCGACAGGCGATGCCGTGCTCAATCCAGAAATTGCGTATGTTCTGGTTGTAACTTGAAAGGGTGAAGCCACTTTCGGCCTTCGGATGCGAAAAAAAGGTGTGATTGAAATCCATTCCAATCCCTTGTTCCCTGGCCCAGTCGATCCAGCCGGAGTAATGCTCCGACTGGATTTCGTTTCGTTCCACCTTTTTACCGCCGGTTTCAAGGTAGCTGGCGTGTAGGCTCAGGCGATGTTTGCCCGGCACCAAGCTCAAGGCCTTGACCAAATCAGATTGCAGCTCGTCGGGCGTCCGTGCTTTTCCCGGATAATTTCCGGTAGCCACAATGCCGCCGCCCCGTCCGACATTGGTTTCAAAACCGCCGACATCGTCTCCCTGCCAGCAGTGCAGGGAAATGGCAATCTCTGCAAGCTTTTCCAACGCTTTGTCAGTGTCAACGCCGTATTCGGCATAACGCTGTTTTGCAATAGAATAAGCGCTTTTGGTATTGCGGTTTTGAGTCATTTAAGGTTCCTCACATACACACAAATTTATCTAACGGAAGCCGAAAACCTCCGGCCCGTATTATACTATTTCCCCAATGATTCAAGATAATTTCCTGACCCAACCACAAATATTGATAAGATTAACACAAGTACTCCAACGAGAACAGCCTGATGTGTTCGCCGGCCGGTCCCTTTCCATTCGCGGAAGAACAACCCCATATATTACTGAATACAATTATAAAAGCCATGTGAATAGTCCAGCTTGAAAAATCATATTTGCCCATCTTTGTGGTACCCATTCCGTAGAACATAAACTGTAAATACCATGTAACTCCGGCAAGAGCGGAAAAGACATAATTGGTGACAAGCGACGCATTACCGCTGTTGAGGTAATTTTTCGAAGTGCGGTTTTTGATATTCAAGACTACACACCAAATAAAGTTTGTCGTAAACCCTCCGGCGAGGATACAAACAAAAACAGCACTGTTCTGCCATAAAGATTTTGTGCCATTACCAACCGCCAGCCGGGCGATTGGCTTTCCGCAGGCTATACCAAATGCCATGTATGCACTCATTATCCCCGCAAATATCGCAACCCAAAGTCCCCTGGTGAAGTTGAATTCTTTGATAGTCGCTTTCCTTTCTTCCTCTGAAAGTTCACCTTCTTTGCGTTAGGGATGTCTGACCACTCAATTATGCCGGTTTTCTTGAGGGGCTGAGGGAGGTCAGGAATCGGGATTTCTACGACTGGCTCTTCTTGCCTTTGACTGTTTTCATATTTTCCGAACTCAAACAAAGCCTTTGCTAAGTCTCTTGCGAACCAGACACGAGGATTTGAATAGGTAGCGTAGTAGCATCTATTGCTTTTACTGTAGGACAGCCCGACTATGGGTCTGCCATTGGGGTCTAATACGAATTTCGGAGGTCTTCCTCTTCTTCCCATTGCGATAATACTCCAATAATAAGACAACATTACTGAGTACTATCACGCCGGAAAGCCTTTCACTTTTCAACATGATTCCGGAATAAATATAACAATAAATATAACTGAGGGGTGTTGAAATCTTAAGTTATTGAAAAATAAGGGGGTTAGGGAAATGGAGGCGGGGGGATTCGAACCCCCGTCGAGGAGTTTTCATAAGTCTTTATGTGAGCCTTACTTAGGTTTTAACGTCTTTTCTTACAAAGGCCTTAAATTATTCCCAGCTTTAATCAGACTTAATCACGTTTCATCAGAATTTATCACCTCAAATACTCCCGTATTACTCCCGCGAAAAACCACTCAAGTTTCTAACCAAAGTGTGCTCTTCAGTCATTTATCGAAATTTCTATTAGCAGTTATGGAATACGGACAACCTTGATACCATTGCGTTTAAGAATTTCACCGGTTACTCCTTCCTTATCGCAGGAAGGACTTCCGCCCTTCAAGTAGGCCCGGCGAGCACCCACGATTTTTGCGATATCCAATGTATACTTGGCACCATTGACATGAAATCGTGTTACATCTTCTCTTGTTTCCGGCGCGATGATTCGAAGCCCTTCGTCAAGAACCTGTGCTCCCGTTCCCTCGAGCGTTTCACCAGTTCGCGGCGTCGACATGCCACCAAGCTGCTCCGGACAAACCGGAACAAGGACATATCTGTTCTTCAGACGTTTGATTAGCTTATCACGCTTCTTTGGTCTGCGTCCGTGCCAGCGACACGGAATCCCAAGTAAACATGCACTGATAAGTACCGGCTCCGCTTCGGCACCATAATCAAAGAGCCAGCCTTCGTAATTCTCCCTCTTTCTTGCCATCTTACAAAACTTCCATAATTAGCCAGCACAGGGCAATACATCAAATTTAGAGTAACCTAACTCTTTGCGCCGCAGCCGGCAAGCATGCAATTTGGAGACATACGTTGGGTTCTTGGCCCAAAGAGCCTTTTGAGGTACAGGGTTTTTACATGAGGCCTCTGCAGAAAGTGACCTACAGAAGTAGAATGGAGAAGGGGACTCGCAAATGTCACCAGAAATGTTGCTTGGCGAATGCGTGGCCGGAGCCGGATTTTAAGGTATTTCTCGAAGGGAGTTACTCTATAATCGTTTTTTGGCAAACGCTCGGCCAGAGGCTGTTTTAAGATACTTCTCAAATTCCAGAGCTCTTGCCTTATCAGTAAAAGCAACAGCCGTCTTGATTTTCCATGGAATGCATTTGGAGGTATGTTTACATTTACTTCGATTATGATCTCTTAAACGGCTTTCAATATCATCAGTAAAACCTGTGTAGAATCTTTCAGAATCATTTTCAGATTGTAATATATATACGTAGTAATGTTTCATACCGGCCTGCCGAGGCGTAGTTCGCTGCCCTTATCAATCTGTAAAATGTCCGGCTGCGCAGTTATCACTGCTACGCCGCGACAGTCTTCGTTCCCCGCAAAGCAGCGAACGAAGACTGGAGGCGGGGGGATTCGAACCCCCGTCCCGAGATGCTTCAAGACAAGCTTCTACATGCTTAGTCGCTTTATCTTTTTTCGCCTCACTGAAAGCCAAACGACAAGCTCTCGGCTCGGCTATTTCGGAATAAGTCTTTTCTCGCCGGCCCGAACAACCTTTGAGAGCAGCCTGCTGTTTGACGCCCTTACCAGACCCACAGGCAAAGTCCGGCAGGACGGGCCGCCAAATTAGGCAGCCATGGCTAACTGATAGTCGCCAATTAAAATTTGTTGCCGGATGATTAACCAGGCCAACCGGCGTCCTGGACATGCGACTTGCCTCTCCGCCATCCGGTCGAAGCCGTTCGCCCCCTTATTCACTTTTCAAAAATCTTCACCTGCACTACTTATATTATATCGCCAATTACGTTCAACTGCAAGAAAAGTTTGTTCTTGGCTATTTTCCAGCAACGTGCCGAGAATGCAGGCTTTTGGCTGCAAAAGCGCCCAAAAAAGGCCGAGCTAACAAACCCGGCCTCAGCAACCGTTTCTTCTGGCCTATGTCTCGGGATAGTACAATCCTTCGGGCTGTATTAAGATTATTGTGTGATGTTTGTCAGTCCCGTCCTCGGTTGTCGCCTTTACTGCCCAAATAAGCACACCTTCGCCTATCTTGGTTCTAACGCGCGGGATTTCGAAGCCCAGTTGGCCGTCATGAAAAGAGAAGCTCAAATCGATCTCCTCCTCACTATCCAAGACATTGGGCGTTACTGCGAATGCGAATGCAAGGTCGCTAGCCCAACTGCCGACAGTCGCCTCTTGACCATCTTTTTGTAACAAGACCACCTGCGATTTCAGAAATACAATACTATCATTCGATTTTGCAATCGCAAGCAAATTCTCTACTCTGTCAGGATCGAGTGTCGCGCAACTCACGTTAGGCCAGCCTGTTGGAGAAAATTCAAAATTTTGTTTCTCGAAGAAATTGCGCAGACTATCCTGCGACGCTTCAGTTGAAAACAACCACAGACGGGCCTTAATGTTATTGCTGAGTTCGCTGCTTTTGTTTTCACATAGTCGAACGCGTCTAATTTCAGACTGCGGTTCTGGCGGTGGCATTTCCCCCGTGATGACTATCTGTTTGAGATATTCAAGGGTGTTTCGCACCGCCTTACTCGTTTCGGCAAAGGCCGCCCGCGTTCCTGCAAACTGACTTATACCAATAAGCAAACCTACCAGTACGGCTGCGGCGGCGACGGGTTTTGTTATTCTGTTCTTCATAATCATTCTCCAGACATTCTGCTCAGGCTTAGCTGATTTTGTGTTTTTCGATTTTTCGTGTGCCTCTAAGACATCGTTGAGGGTCCTATTGTGCAGCTCAGCACTGGCTTTGAAATTCAGACTTTTAATTAAATTCTCTATATTTTCTTCCGGCCTCATTTTTCCACCTCGCCATCTAAGATTGACCGCAGTTTATTAAGTCCATACCGGTACCTGCCCTGAATCGTATTGACTGAAATGCTCTGCAGCTTTGCTATTTCCCTGAATTTCATTCCAGCCTTCAACCGCAGGATTACTACCTCTCGCTGCTCATAAGGAAGCTGGGCTATGGCGTTATTCACGTGCTGTAATTCTTCGTTCTGTGAAACCTGCTGGTCCGGCCGCACTGAGCCCGAGCTTACCAAAGCTGCTTCGTTGAGGTCTGCAGGCTGTCGCTGATTTCTTCGAATCTCGTCACGGGCACGATTAATAAGACAGGTCGCCAAATAGGCCTTGAGACTTCCGCGCAACCTGAAGTTTTCTGCAGATTTCGCAAAGGAGACAAAGACATCATGAACAACATCTTCAGCCACATTGACCTCATTCAAAAGAGCCATCGCTAACGTTAGCAGATAATCCTCGTACTTTTCATAGATACGGCAGAGGGCCTCTCTACTGCCACACTTAAATCTCCATTTAAGCAGTTCGTCTTCTATCATCCACGACTCGCTTGCGTAATCTTTGAACGGTCGTTCGTCAGTAATATCACGATTGTACAGGCCATTTTAGTATAAACAAAAACAGATTTTTTTTGATTTTTGATGTTACGGGCCCAAGAAAAGCTGCCTTAATCAACCAAAGCACAGAAAAAACACTCAAGTAGAAAAGTAAAAAAATTCAAAAAATAACAGAAAAAGGACACAACTGTAACAAAACGGTAACATTTTGATTCGATAATAACTTTAGGATATTGCTTATGGTTAAGCAAAGTGACTATTTAGATTTGGTTGTGCAAGCACAAGCGGGCGACCAGGATAGTATGGGGCAATTAGCCGTCCGTGTCCGTCACAGGCTCTACCCTTATCTGCATCAAGTAACGTCTGACCATCATTTGTCACAGGATTTACTGCAGGATGTTTTGTTAGCAATGGTCCGTTCTGTTGACACGTTGGAGCAGCCCGAAAGTTTCTGGCCGTGGATATATGGTATCGCCCGAAGGAAAATCCAAGAACAGTTCAGGGTTCAACGTCGCAGAGAAATTTTGAAATCGGCTGCACTTAATGACGCTTGTCATTCTAAACCGGCAGCAAACGACCATAGTGTTTTTGAGCATGTTGTTGATAGAGAAAGACAAAAGGGCCTTTCTGCCGCCGTCAAGATGTTAAAAAGGAAATACAGGTATGTGGTGCAACTTCGCTGTTTCGAAGAAATGTCCTACTCACAGATTGCTTCTGTAATGAGGTGCAGCCCGCAACAGGCACGAGTCCGATTTTTCAGGGCCAAAAAGTGTCTCAAGAACAGTCCGGCCCTCGTAGCTTTGGGAGCGGAGTAACATTGACCGGTTGTCAAAAAAAATAAAAAAAGGATGAAAGCGTAACAAAACGGTAACATTTGAATTGTATATTGCTGCTGTCGGAAACGAAGGTTTTTTGTTAAGTTATTTTTCGAAAGGAGAACGATTATGGGAAAATTCAGGGATATCGCGAGCATAGTGGTCATCTGTCTTTTGGCTGTTGTTTTGCTTGCATCATCCGCGCAAGCCAGGCCTGCAAGTGTGCTGTTGCAGGAGGGGCTGTACGCAGAGGAGATTGAGGGCAACCTTGATGCTGCAATCAAAATCTATGAGCAAATCGCCGCCGACAAATCAGCCGGCGCTCGCTATGCCGCTCAGGCGATGTATCGGCTGGGTTTGTGTTATCAGAAGAAGCAAGACTACCAGAATGCTAAGGCCACCTTTGAGAAGTTGATTGCCCGGTTTCCCGAAGAGAAATCGATTATCGAAAAGATCCAGCCACTGTTAGACCAGATGAGCACTCAGGACCCGGCTGCTCTTATGCCAGCTGAAACGTTAGTCTATCTGGAAATCGGCAGTCCCGGCAAGCAGATTGAAACTATTCTCAATATGCTAAAGGGCACTCCACTTGAGAATCCCCTTGCCGTCATAAGTGCCCGTGGAGGGCCGGGCGTTGGCGTAGGGCCTGCCGGGGCGTTGGCGTCCCTTTTGAATCCGAGTATGATAACCGAGTTCAAGAAGATACGTGGAGTGGCCCTTGGTTTTCAGGCTATCCACAGCAATAATCCTCCCCTGGTGGCCGTAATATACCCGGGCGAGAGCGACGCCCTGCGAGGAATCATCATAGCGGGCCTGGGGATGATGTTTCAAGCGGGTGAGCCTATCGCAGGGATGCAGACCTTGAGGATGGGGGATATCAGCGGCGCCGCCTATGATGATAATATTATTATCCTGGCATCGCCCATAGACCGGTTAACCTGGTGCGTCAAACAATACAAGGGCATCACCAACGAACCGACACTTGTCTCCCAGAACAAGGCCTTTCAAAAGCTGAGCAGAAAAGCCCGCGAGCAAAATGCCTACACAATCTGGGCGGATGTCGACCGTATTTTTCCAATGCTTAAAGAAGAAATGCCTGACGAGCAAAGGCGGTTGATTGAGAGTGTTGGTGATATTGGGAATGTCGATGAGTTTACTGCCTGTCTGTCTCTTGAAGAGAACGGCATCGCTGTAGAGACCAACATAGGTTTTAAGGATGGTCACAATTGTCTCGCATACAATCTTATTCGCACGCCGAATATCAGCAAGGCTGGTTTCGAAGCTGTTCCCCCTGAGGCCGTTGCCGTAGTCAGCCTCGCTCTGAGCGAAGCCAAAGGTGGTGGTGTCGCCGGCGCACGCAAAGCCCTCAAAAAGCTGACGGGTCTGGACATTGGTCGTGAGTTATTCGCCAACATTGAGCAGGTTACTCTTTTTGCACTTCCACCCACCCCGACCTCTAACAAACATCTCCTGGCAAAGAATATCAGCCCTATAGTGCCCTGTCTCGGCCTGGCTGTCACCAGCCACAATTCCAAGCGAACGCATCAGCTCTTTACACAACTGTTGACGATTGCCAATTTGGCAATGAATCTATCAATGGGTGAGGAGTCCGACCAGCCGACAATTCCCACTCCCGGCAAATACAGAATTGGAATATTCGATGATGTGCCGGCTTACTGTTACGTGGGCCAGGCAGGCAAGAGTACAATCCTAAGCCTAACTCCAGAAGTTCTGCAGACCTCTCTGCCATCGGTCAAGAGCGGCAAATCTGCTCTCAGCACCGGCCCCTTGCATGAGATTCTCAGCCAGCTACCATCAGATGCAAGCAAATTAGTTACGGTCAATGCCGGCGGAGCAATACGGCTGGCTGATACTCATCTTTGCCAGTCACTTGATGTTCGCTCGGACCCAAATAGGAATCTATTGTCGAAATTGTTAGGGCAGTTAGCGCAGGCTTGCGACAATACTAACGTTCGGCTGCACACGGGCGAGAAAGCTAACAACTTCGCCTTGAAAACCAGCATAAGTGGGCTGCCCGACTTTGGCCAAGTTTTTCCGTTGGTGGCGCAAATACCGGAGGCGATGGAAAATCCTATGCTCTGTGCCACCAGGCCCAGGCCGGCCGATAGGGCCATGGTCAAGCCGGCGAAAGTGGTTGAGCTGCGCTGGGAGCCGGGCCGGGGTGCAACCGCACACAAGGTCTACTTCGGCAGCAATATCGACAAGTTATCGCTCTTAGGCGAAGTAAAAACTCCCAGCTATGATGAGCTGCCAACGCCGGAACGAGGTATTACCTATTACTGGCGTGTGGACGAAGTGCAGGCCGACGGCTCAGTTGTCACCGGAGACCTCTGGAGCTTCAGCACAGGCAAATTGGCCGCCTGGTGGAAGTTTGATGAAACATCCGGCAACACTGCCGAGGATTCTTCCGGCAATAACCATCACGGCACCAGGGTGCACGGCAACCCTATCTGGAAGGCTGACGGCAAGTTCGGCGGCTGCCTCGACTTCAATGAGAGGTATGGTATTTCAATCCCGAAAGACGTCTTTGACGGCATCGACAGGGCCATAACGATTTCGGTGTGGGTCTATGGTAATCAGAGGCAGAGGAAGCACAGTGATGTAATCCTCCAGGCCGGGGCCGGAGACGCTGGAAAGCCGTATATCGTGAGCATCTACACAAACTGGCTGGATTATGGACTGAAGTTCGCAACAGGAATCGGCGAACCGGATGGACTGGAGTTTAATCCTGGCGCCCCTGAGGATTGGACAGGACGGTGGAACCATTATGCCTTTGTTAAGAATGCAGGCAAAGGATTCCAGAGGATATATATGAACGGCAGTCTGGTCGCTGAGAAGACGGGTGCCATGGCGTCGATGTCCGGCGTAGGTGCCGCCAGAATCGGCATAGCCCCCGACCGATTCGGCGACCAGCATATCGGCAGGCTGGACGACTTCCGCATTTACAATTACGCTCTATCCACTGAAGAAATCCGGCAACTTTGCGGCATTGTTCCCGGCCTTGGGCCGGCAGTGGAACCAGTAGAACCGGGACCTCCGGCTCCACAAGCTCCCAGCTACCTCAAGGGGTTGGTGAGCCATTGGAAGTTTGACGAAGGTCGTGGAACAAAAGCGTACGATTCAGAGGGTAATAATCATGGGACTATCCATGGTGCCCAATGGACCAGTGGTCGCGTTAACGGCACATTATACTTTGATAGTCGTGAAGATTATGTCAGCATAAGTCCGGTGACACTCTCAAAAAACTGGACTGTCTCTGCCTGGTGTGAACCGCTCCGCAATGAGGTCGGCGGCTGCAATCCAATCATGGGGGGACCCGAGGATTATGATAACTACATTATTTTGTGCGAGGCGAAGCATCATATCAACTTAGAGACGGATACAGATGGAGATTGGGCAATTGTCTGCAAAGGAGCGGTTGACTTTAATAAATGGGCGTACTATACGGTCACAAGGAATGGGAACACCATCTCAGCTTACAGGAATGGGGTCCACATAGATGATGCTACACTGCCGAAAGGGGGTAAGAACACCATAACTAAGATAGGCTCAGGATATGGTGCAGCGACCTACTACAAAGGGAGAATCGATGATGTTCGCATCTATAACAGGGCTTTATCTGCCGAAGAAATCCAGGAGCTTTATACCAAAGTCAGCGGCTTCAGACCGGCGGCTGAAGTATATCTAAGCGACATCGGTGAGTCCAGTAAGGCAGCACTTTATGATTTTGACACCCGCAGACTGGTCGGGATCCCAGACCCTTTGCGAAACGCAGGTTCAGAGGAAAGGCACAGATGGATAGTGAGGAAAGGTCTTGACGTGGGCGCCCAATTTGCCGGCGACGAATACGGACTTATCGGTGTTGATGTCGTCGCGACGAGGATTGCCTCCGAGCAGTGGGACAAAATTACCCCTGCCGAATTGCGTCAGGTATTAGCTGCTGAGTCGATAGGGGTTGAAAAAGACGAGATGCAAACAGCAATGCCGGCCAAAGGCGAATATCCGCCGACTTTCGCATTTAAAACCCGCGAAGGCGGTGCCGGTGTCCTCCAGATATACGATGCGGACCGCAGTAAGAAAACTATATCGTTCCGCTACAAGATGCTGGCGGAGCCGTTAGATGCTGAACCTGCCCCTCCGACTGTCACCAGCTTCGGCCCGGTCGTTGAGCGGACTTTGGGGGATCATGGTCAATCAGACCACGTAAACGGCTGTATCGATTTTGAGAGCGGCCAGCTGTTTACGTTAAGTCCCAACATAAAGCAAGAAGAAACATGGCCGTGGATTAGAGGAAATGGCATTGACGCACTTGGCGAGACCGACGAGTGCCCTATGGGCTGGATTGGCCTGAGAGGGGTGGACATGGTGGCCTTGCCGGTTGATGCCTCGCAGTGGGATACTATCACACCGGAAGCGATTCGGCAGCAGGTTAGCTTAGGCAAATCCGCATGGTGGCAGGACATGATTTTACCGAAGGACTCGCCCGGTACGTACATCTTTAGAACGCGCGAAGGCGGAATGGGGATTCTGCAAATCCTGGAGGTCAAATACGTGGAGTACACTAAAATCCGCTACAAGATGGTGCAGCCGGGAGTTGAGGAGCCTGTGCTTAAGCTGCAAGTGGTTGAACCAAAGCGCGAATGGTGGCGGGTCGAACCACGAATTACAAAAACCATCTACGAAGGCAGTGACCTGGAAATCGAGTGGGATGTGGGTGAAACCAGAAAGAAGATAAAAGCCTTTGCCGTAGGCGTGCTACCCATCAAAGAGGATATAAGCGACCTGCCCGCTCACTATTATTGGGAAGATAACCTTGCCTTTACCGTTCGAAGGACTCCGTACGGTAAAGTATGGGGTAGAAGTACGCGTTCCAAGGTAAGCCCTAAAACACTCAGGCCTGGAGAATATAGGGTATATGTTTGCGCTTATTATCGGTACAGGTATGGAGCTAGCTGGTCAGACAGGCTGACAGACGTAATAGGTGCAGGCACGGCCAAGCTCATTGTCAAGCCCCGGCCGCAAACGCACACGTTTGCTCCCGGCCTCGGCCCGGCCGAACCGCCGCCGGTGGATGAGCTAATCAAATCCGGCAGAGTGCCTGCTTTTAGGACCGTGCTGCACGGTAACTCTGCCTTGGATCTGGAGACAGGGGCGGTGGTGTCACTACCCATTGAACGAACAAGAGCAGAAGTAAGCGCCCGCCCAGGAGAACTGATAGCGACAGTGACAGAGATGCCAACCAAGGCTAAATGGCCTGAGGGTTTTGACGTGGCCTGGGACAATACCGGCGGCGGGGCTTTAGTGGTCAGGCCGGATTCGGCAGTTAGAATAGTCGCCATACCGGGCGCAGAAAAGGAGAGATGGGACCAGGCGATTTCCCTGGCCCGAGGTGCACTTGCCACACTTAGAACGAGCACTGCCGATAAGATATTAGCCAACAAGACCAGCTTCGCGGCAGTCCTGACCAGCGAAGGAAATTTGGCCACCGTTCAGATCAGCGAGTTCAGGCAGACAAAAGCTACCCTCTACTGGTGGATTGAGAGACCGACGGCCAAGTTTGTTGGTGTAACTCATCGTCGGGTTTTTCTGCCGGGTGAGGATGAGCCGGGTGTTGGTGTGCTGCTGGATTTAGCCAGCGGTGAGCTTCTTCAGATTCTGCACCCAGAAAGCAAAAGGCCTTACGGTGTATGGCCTGAACGCGGCAGGGGCGATTTGACTTACGACAATCAGTTTCGGGGCGGCCCCGGAGGCGAATCAGCGTATAAACATGGATTATTCTGTCTGAGAGGTGCCAAGGCGAGAACTCTGGAGAAGGATGGCTTCGGTAAGCTAAAAATCGTCCTGCAGTCGGAAGATGTGACTGGATATCTGCTCCCACGTTTTCCCTGTCGGCTGCTGGTAACCACGGCGGAGGGCGATTCGTATGAAGTGCAGGCCCTCGCGGCAACGGAAAACGGAATAAATCTTGAGTACCGAAAGCTTCCGGGCAGGCCGGGTCAACCTGACTTGGCGAAAGCCCTGGAGTTAGCACAGGGCCTTTATGGACTCTACCAGGGCGTGGTTCAGGCGATAGAAAACCAGGATACCGAGACAGCTTTATCGTTTGTTGACCAATTGATAACGAACGGTCGCGCGTTCGAACAGATGGTCAAAGGCACCAGCGCTGAAATGTATGTTAAGGCCGGAGGCCCGGTACTCGAAGAGCTGCGCGTGGCGCTGCAGAAAAAGGAGATTGATCGGGCCAGGTCACTTGTCAACGTATTTAATCAAATAGGGCCTCCAATATCATCGGCCCTCGAGAGAGCAGTGGAACAGCAGGAGCGCGTAAATTCAGCTCAGAAGCTGAGCAGATTGGGTAAGGCGGTGGTTATGTATGCGGCTGACAATAATGGCAAAATGCCGGCGACCTTGAAGGAATTGAAGCCTTATCTTGGCGGCGATGATTTTAAATGGCTGATTGAGAATGTTAGATACTTCGGCAAAGGGCAGGAAAGCAAGGAGCCGGATACGCCGATAGCCTATGATAAGACCTTGTTGGAAAAGGGTAACGGCACAAACGTCCTGTTTCTGGACGGCCACGTGGGATTTCTGACGCCGGAAGAACTTGAAAGGCTGGGAATTATTACCGGCAAAAAGACCCAAGCGATTTTAGGATAGGAAATTGGACGTGAGAGGCAGAGGGAAAATTGACGGTGGTGGCGGCCAGTTACGGCCGGTCTTAATCCTGCTCGCAGTAGCAGTGATACTGCCCACCGTCTGTCTTCTCTGGTTTATGAACCAGGCGGTAGAAAACGTGCTAATGGCCGCGCGACAGATGCTGATTAATGATTACAGCGATCGCGTCGACGAACTGGCAAAATCCACCGACAAAATCTGGGCCAACAGGGCAAAATTTGTTGAACGCAGTGCCCATCTCGCTGCGATTGAGAATTTTGCGGGTATTGCACTTAGCCAGGCAGGGCTTAATGGTGGTCTCATATACGACGCCTCAGGTAGGTTGGAATATCCCATTCTGGATTCGGCGGGATTTGCAGAACCGCAATTACCCGAAGAATTTGAACAGGCCTGGCAGTTGGAATTTATGGAGAGAAACTTTGCTGAGGCAGCAAAGGTCTACAAGAAGATATGTGAGTCAACGGCAGATCGCTATGTGTGGCGAAGGGCAAGGCTGGGCAGTGCGCGATGCTACAGGGCTCTCGGGCAGATGCAAAAAGCCAGGAAATACTGTGAGGATGCCGGATACGGATATATAACTGCGGAAATGACTGCCGCCTCGGTGTCCTTAGCCGCCCGTGCCAGAGTTATGCTGGTGGAACTTAATCGAGATGAACCTGGCCGTTTTAACGCTTTGCCAAACCTGCAGACGACAGCAAACAATTACGAGCCGGGTTCAAGTGAGTTTCTTCCGATGGATTCCGGGACGCGAATATTTATCCAGCAGAGAGCTATAAAGATGGCGGAGCAAAACCCAGATGCAAATAGATACGCAGCTAATATTGAGAGCGCAAAGAGGCTATTAGCAGCAGAAGAACTCGCGGCTGAAGTAGCCCAGCACTATGCCGACACCTCATCGTTCAGCCACTGGAAGGTGGGGAGTGTACATCGGTTGGATGTGTCCAGCGATGTTTACGGATTATACTGCAAGGCCGCAGACAAAACCTTTCTGGTACTTCGGTCGGGCGAGGATGTCCGAAAAGATTTTGCCAACTTCCAGAAAAGCTTCGCAGGCTCCGATGTTCTGTATCGTGTATTGGATGATAAAGGCGTATACGTTAGCGGCGTCAAGCAGTCTGAGGAAAAGGCGTTCCTTACGCCTCCTGTTGGAAAGAGTTTGCCGGGCTGGCAGGTCGGACTTTATTTCAGGGACGCCGATGTCTTTGAGAAAAAGGCGAGCAGGGAGATTGCTCTTTACACCTGGACCGGTGTGCTCGTTATTGTACTGATTCTTTTGGCCGGCGGTTTTGCAGGCAAGGTGGTTGGCAATCAGATTAAGCTCAATAGACTCAAAAACGATTTTATAGCCACCGTTTCGCACGAACTGAAAACGCCGCTGGCTTCAATGCGGGTGCTCGTAGATACGCTGTTGGAAGGAAGATACAAGGACCAGCAGCAGGTAACCGATTATCTGCAGTTGGTCTCAAGAGAAAATGAACGCCTCACCGGACTGATTGATAACTTCCTGACGTTCTCGAGGATGGAGCGGAACAGACAGGCCTTTGCGTTTGAAACTGTCAGTCCTGCTGTAATCGCGCGTCACGCAGCCGATGCTGTCAAGACAAAGTTCGATGAAGGCAAATGCGAATTTGATATTAACATAGTTCAAGACCTGCCGGACATCCTGGCCGACAGAGACGCCATGGTGACAGTGCTTATAAATCTGCTTGATAACGCCTACAAATACTCCTATGACGAGAAGCGAATCGAGCTGAGTGTTTTTGCTGAGGATGGCTCGGTTTGTTTTTGCGTTTCTGATAACGGCGCAGGACTGTCCCGCAGGGCCACTAAAAAGATTTTTGACAGATTTTACCAGGTTGACCGCAGCCTCACACGACCTACCGAGGGCTGTGGCCTGGGCCTTAGTATTGTTAAGTTCGTTGTTGATGCGCACAAAGGCACAATATCGGTTGACAGCAAACCCGGCAAAGGAAGTGTCTTCACGGTTAAACTGCCGACCGGCCGCCAAGCCGCCAATGGAAAGGATTACTGAAGTGAGAACGGTACTGATTGTTGACGATGATCCGACTATGCTGCGAGGTCTGGGGGACAACTTCGAGTTGAGGGGATATCGCGTCAGAACTGCCCGCGACGGCGAACAGGGCCTGAATATCACCCTCATGGAAAACCCGGACCTGATAATCCTCGATATCGTACTGCCTAAAATCAACGGCTATGAAATGTGCAGCCTCATCCGTAAGAGAAATCTTGATATGCCCATAATCATGCTCACTGCCAGGAACAGTGAATCTGATATCGTGCGGGGCCTGACTCTCGGTGCGGATGATTATGTCACCAAGCCATTCAGTATAAAGGAGCTTCTTGCCCGGGCAGAAGCGTTTCTGCGGCACAGAAAAGAACAGGAACCGGCGATTTATGAATTCGGTGGTTGTCAATTGGATGTAGCCGCACGCATCTTGAGGCGCGACGGCAGGGAAGTCAAGCTCAGCCCAAAAGAGTTTGAGATGCTGCATCTGTTTGTCAGAAAACCCGGTCGCATCTTGACCCGCGACGAAATACTCAGCACCGTATGGGGCTACTCGCACTTTATTACGTTGCGGGGCATTGACCATTTTGTTACAAGCTTAAGGAACAAGGTCGAGCCTGACCCAAAGAACCCAACTTTTATTCGCACTGTAGGAGATATCGGCTACAAATTTGAGCCGTATGAAAAAGATGGAAACGGTTTTGATAGTTGAAGATGACCCGACAATGCTGCGGGGCCTGAAGGACAACTTCGAGTTCAAAGGCTACCATGTGCTGACGGCAGCCGATGGCGAGGAAGGGTTAAACGCCGCGCTTGATGGCAAGCCCGATTTGATTCTTCTTGACATCATGCTGCCCAAGATAAATGGGTATGAAGTATGCAGACTAATCCGTGAACAGCAGCTCGAGATGCCAATAGTTATGCTGACCGCGAAAGGACAGGAATCGGATATCGTGCTGGGCCTGAACCTCGGAGCCGACGATTATGTCACCAAGCCGTTCAGCATAAAAGAGCTTCTTGCTCGGGCGGCGGCGTTCCTTAGACGCACCAGGCAGGTTGAAAAGGATGTTTACGAATTTGCAGATTATCGACTTGATATTGGCGCCAGGAAACTAACTCACCGTGGAAATGAAGTCAAGCTTTCGCCAAAGGAATTCAAGCTGCTGGAGTATTTCATCAAAAGGCCGGGGCGTGCGCTTACCCGTGATGATATCTTGAACAGGGTCTGGGGTTATGATTACTTTGTCGGACCGCGAAGCATCGACCGTTTTGTCACGACGCTGCGAAACAAAATCGAACCCGACCCGCGCAATCCGACCTTTATTCGCACCATAAGAGAAGTAGGTTATAAATTCGAGCCCCCCGAGCAGGACCAGTGATTGCTACTTTGCCGCGTTTATGGCATCCGCAAGATTAAGTGTCCCTTCGTACAGGCTTCTGCCGATTACGACGGCCTCGACCCCCAACTCGGCCAGCTTCTTTACATCGGCTATCCCTTTTACACCGCCCGAAGCGATAACGGGCACGTCCACCGCCTCGACAAGGGCCCTGGTTCTTTCAAGATTTGGGCCTGTCATCATACCGTCCCTGTCGATGTCGGTATATATTATTGCCGCCAGAGGCAGCTTTGCCGCTTCGGTCGCAAACTCCAGCAGATTTTCGCGGCCGTTCTGGGTCCAGCCGTGAGTGGCTACCTTTGAGCCCCTCGCGTCAAGGCCGAGCACTATTTTACCCTTGAATTTCTCAGCTACCTGGCTGAACCATTCGAAGTCGCTTACCGCTTTGGTGCCGATTATCACCCTTTCGACACCTATATCGAGCATTTGCCTTATGGCATCTTCGTCCCTGATTCCTCCGCCGAGCTCGATTTTTAGCTGCTTCAATGCCGCTACGGCTGCTACCGTCTCGGTATTGGCTGGCTTTCCGACCTTAGCCCCATCCAGGTCGATGATGTGCAGCCACTTTGCGCCGGCTGAACTGAATTCCTTCGCCTGTTTGACAGGGTCGTCCCGATAGGTTATCTGGCGGTGATATTCGCCCTGGATAAGCCTGACACATTTTCCTTTTATCAGGTCGATTGCCGGTATGATATACATTCCAGGTCCTCTAAGACGCTCAAATCTTAAAACCGTTGAAAGCAATTTGGGAAATTTTAGGTAAATACCTCTTTTGTTTCAATAGGTTTTGACCGAATATTATGTTATCGGCAAAAAGGTCGCGAAATTTTGGCTATTGTGCCCACAGCCCTGGCAACTCGTCTGATTGGGCCACAGTGTTGGCCACGACAGTTCTTTTTACAGTTCGTACACAGTCGCGGTTAATCGACGCCCTGTTCTTCTATCTCGCGAGTTGCTGGAGAGAGCTTTTTATAGAATTCTGCTTCGTGCCCGGAAAGCTTTTTCTGCCTAATCATTGTGCGAATACGCTGCAAGTCCACGTCTCGCGGCTGGCCGCCGGCAGTAAGTGAGACGGCGGGCTGAGCAAGGTCGGCTGGGATAATTTGCAGGAACCTGCGTACTGAGACGGTTGATACAAGTGCCGCCAATATGATGACGCCCACTACCAAATATCGAGACATTAGCTTTGTGGACGCATAACGGGTACGCAATGGATATTCTTCCTTTACTGAGACCTTGGGCCCAGGGACTTTTGCTTCATAGCGACACCTGTCACAGTATAAGCAGTCCATATGCTCTTTCGCGGTGAGGCCGAATTCACATCTGCCGAATCTCTTGGCGGGCAGGAATCGCCTGAGTAGTGCCAGATTGTTCAGCAGGGACAGGAAAGCTCCTACCGGACACAGATAGCGGCACCAGAAACGACCATAAAAAACCGAGCCTACCAATGCAGCCGCCACTATCAGTACGCCATAGTGGACCGTTTGAAAATCGTAAATCGAAGACCGAAAATTGAAAATCTTTATGAGCGGGTCCGCTATAAGGGTGGTTCGGTTCCTGGAAAGAAAGAAGACGACTATTAAAACGAAAAGGACGACGTACTTGAGAAATCTTGCCTTTCGCATTTTTTCCATCGGCACCTGCGGTTTGAATCTGCCGGGCAGCACATAGCCGAGCAACTCCTGGGCAGCACCAAATGGACAGATGTAGCCGCAATAAATGTTGCCGAACATAACTGCCAAAAGCGGTACTGTCGCAACCAACAAGAAAGCTCCTGATAACTTTACAGCAGGTGCGTGCAAGGACAATACGGTAGCTATTTGTTCAGTTGAATACTGGGCGTTTAAGATAATGCCACCAGCCACGAGATTGAACACAAGCACAGCCACTCTGCTCCAGAACCCACCGCGGAAGATAACGACCAGAGTGAGTGCGCAAGCACTTATCAGATACATTCCAGGCTTATCTGGCAGATATTTGGCCCGCTGAGTTCTTACTTTACCTGCAGGCTCAAGAGTCTGACCAAGAATTTGCGTGGCGAACCTGCGGCTTGATGATTCCAAGGACGAAAGAACAGCATCGGAGCTTATAGTGGCACCGGTTACCGCGTGAACATCGGCAAACGGCTGAGGCTGGAAGAGTTGATGTCCCGGGAGACGCTCGCGCCATTGGCTAAGAAGTTCGAGATACGCGGGCGTTTCATTGGACCGGATTATATGGAAGTCGATCAGTTCGCCGGCAGTATCCACATAAACAGCAAGATTCATCTTTCCGCCGAAGCCACGAACCTTAGGTGCCAGGTCTTGCGAGCTGAAAATGTACCCAGTCAGTTTAGCATTAGCGTCACAGACCTTAAAATAATCGACTTCTTGCGTACCTTCGGGAAGGGCCGCCGACACTTGCTCAACATCCGATTGACCAGCCAGTGCCTCGACTGTATGCTGTGGCAGTGACGGCCTTAGCCTCTGGCCAGCGGCCACGAGCAGATTCGAGCACAGTACTATGGACAGTCCTACGCCGAGTAGGGCATACCCAAGCCCGCGCAAGCTAAAGGCCGTTGTGGCCGAAACAAGGCCCTTTTCCGGCTTGTATATTCTAAGTGCCGCAGCGGGTACATTGGCCAGAATCAGCAGAACAAATATAAGCATCGCCGCCCTGGTCCCAAGCACCGGGACAAGTGCGAGACTTGTCACCACCCCTCCTATAGACGCCCCGAGATGGTCGCCGGTTTCCAACTTACTGCCGGCCTGACCCGTTTCGAAGCCGGAATTAGCTAATTGTTTGGCAGCCAGCGGGAAGTAGCAGCCGGCAAACAGACCACAAAGAACAAACGCAAGAGCAAAGCTCAAGTGGCTCCATCTTTCGCCCGGCCAATAAGCAATTGCGGCAAGGAGTAAAGTGTGTACGAGTATCACCGCCAACAATGGTATTTCCGCGCGAGCCCCGCCTCTCCGAGGGGCGGGGCGAGTTTTTCTTTCGCTCAGAATCAGATGCCTGATTAGAACCGCGCCCATCGTCAAGCCCATCATGAACAAGGACGAAATAACGCCGATGTGCAGATAGAGCGAGCCAAAACGCGTTTGATACAAATACATCAGAACAATGACAACGCCAATGCTTGCCGAACCGGCTGCGAAAACAAGGAACGTGCTGTCAAAGCTGGATGGCCTGTCCTTGGGCCCAAGGTCTTGCTGAGCTGTTCTCAAAACATAAGTCACTCGCAAGACCACAAGAACCAGGATAGGAATTATAAAGGCTAACGGCCCCGCTAATGCCAGGTGTTTAACAAATCGGGTAACCGGTGCCCCGGACTGTTTCGCCGCGAGCAACAAACTGTACAAATGCGTCAGAGGCCTCGAATCGCGATTAACCAGCAAGCGCTCAGGCAAATCGGCTCTCGAATAGTTCTCGAGCGAGAAAGCAGCACGGTCGGGCAAATAAACGCTGAGCAAGGCCTGCGGAGGGTAAACATCCTTTCCACCCTCGATCGCTGCAAAGCGGTCCTGCAGAATACCCGGGTTACCAGTGAGCTTTTCACTATCAGATGCGATAAACCAGGTATCGTCGCCGGGTGTCAGGACAAACTGCGAAAAAACTTTCTCAAGCGTAAGTTTCACCGAGGCGCCGAGATTTATCAGCTCGGTGCCCATAATGTTTTCGCCGCCTGTCACGCGGATTGCCAACACGCCATCCGGCCTGAGCGATTCCTTAACCTGACGATAAAATTCGTGTGTGTAGTACCGGTTCAAAACCGAGCTGGTCGCGTCCGGCAGATTGACGATTACTATGTCATAATATCGTTTCTTCCCGGCTAATAGAGGGCGAATGTCGCCAGCAAGGCGGAAAAATCGCTTGTCGCTTATCCTAAGCTTCGGTGGTATGAAACTTTCCACCTTCTGAATATATTCAGTGTCACAGTGTGCCCAGCTCATGGTCTCAATCTGTGGCAAGCGCAAGAATTGACGACAAAGGCCTAAGCCCGAGCCAATGACCAGAACTCTCTCGGCATCAGGTTTTTGGCACAGACTTATGGCTGCGACCCGACCGGCAGTGCTTTCATCGGGCAGCGTCTCAACGGTACTGCCTTCCCGAACAGCTAACCACTGGTTGCCGTAGGTTCCGTAAAGATACTCAGCCTGGGCCGTTTGAAACGAGCCTCCAAATGCGTCTTTGGGAAGCAGCTTGGTCCATTTTGCAACTCGCACATACCTCATCAGCGAACCATCGGTGCCGAACGTTATGCAAAGCAGCACACAGACCGGAATTAAAAAAGTAAGTGCACAAGTTACAAGTGCATAATCCGCACGTCCCCTTGTATTCTTGCCCTCTGGTGCTCTTGTGCTTTGCGTTAACTTCCTGGCAAGCTGTACAAAGAATGCCGATAACGAAACGGCAAAAGCAAGTATGAAGAAAATCCTCGCGGAACTTACACCAAGCCACAGAAGAACGGTTGTCCCCAGTCCGCCGAAAAAACTCCCTGCCGCTTCAAGAATGTATACCCGCGAAACAGCAAGCTTCTGGTCCTTGGGCCCAAGGTCCTGCTGAACCCCGTTAGAAATCTTTCTTTTTGAAGAATGTTCGGCCTCTATAGAGTTTCTAACGGGGTGAACCCACCGGCAGGCGGTGGGAAACAGCATCCCCGTGATAATACTGACAGGGGCATTAACAACTATCGACAAAAGCAGAATAGTGCGGATGGGCAATAGTGCATAGGATTCGACGCCTGCAAGCTCGCGGGCCTGAATAATCAATACCAGCTCGAGGATAAAGGCGGGTAGGTAGGCCAAAAAAAGAAATTCTATCCCCTGGACTAATTTTTCGGCAAAGGTCCTGGTTCTATAAACGAATATCGCTCCAATGCCTACCCACAAAAACCATGAACCGAAGAAGATTCCAACCGCTATATCATTGCCTTCAAAAGTGGTGATGAACTCGCGAAAGAGTAAAGTCTGGGCCGCAATAGTGAACAGGCCGAAAGTGAATATCAACAAGCCGCGGGCCCCGTTAGAAATTCTACCACGAGCAATATTATACGAAAGGCCGGGATTTCCAACAGGGCGGGCAAATTTCATTCTTCTTCACCGAAAACGACGGCCTGAAAGACCAAGAAGCTCGCTCCTTCCTTCCAGGCATCTTTAGGTAACTTCGCTTTCAATGACAGGTTCGTGAGCGTCTGTTCAACGTCCCAACCTTGTTCAGGTGCAACCTGGGGCAGGTACACAGCCGACCGGCCGTTCTTGCTTAGTACAACGCCATCGATGCCGATTCTTATCTGGTCCGCCGACGCAACGGGTTTGGGCGCTGTCAGCGCGGAGATTTCGATTGTAATGTCGTTACACTCGGCTATTGTCACCGGCGGAAAACGCCTGTCCCTAAAGGCAGCACTAAGTGCGTTGCCCATAACAGACTTGTATAAAGGCCGTCGCGGAAAAATGTCGCCTATACATCCCCTGAGCCGTGAGATTTTCTGGGGCTTTTTTTCACCATTTTTGCGCACGCTGGCAATCTTCTTAAGTGTTACAAACGCCGCGCGAGGAACTTGCATTGCCTCGCTGATTGTAACGCCCAGCTCAGATGGTTCTGGAACTTGCTTTTTCTGGAGATAATGAACGATTGTCTTCCTCGCCAGAGTCAGAAGCTGCTTCTTATCGTCCTCCGTCAATTTAGTTCTGCCTGGCTCCGGTACAAGTGGCTGACCGCTTGGCCACGACCCGGAAAAGACCACTGAAAGATAGCTCACCGAATGTTTATAATCGCCCGTCAACTCGCCGGAAGTTTTGTATTCGATCAAGTCAGCCTTGACCGGCTTCTCCAGCATCGAAAGCAATATAGCCACTGGAACATAACCGCATATCGTTGCGCCCGTCCTCTGCTTATATTTTAAAAAGCCTTCACTGTCCAAATTAGCTATGTGCTCATAGGCCCCCATATCAACCTTCTTAATTTCCTCAGCCACGTTTTTTCTGAAGGGCACATAGCGAAACCTTGGGCCATAATGAACGAAATCCGAACTCGCAACAACCAGGGTTTGCTCATCGACCAAACTCTTTAGAATTCTGCCAGCTTTACGGATTGTCTGCGCCGAGCAATGGCCGGCCACAATCGGTACGAGTTGAAAATCCTCTTGTTTGTACTGCAGAAGCGGAAGTTCTATCTGGACGCTGTGCTCTTCCTTGTGCGCATGCGGCACACTGTGGAACATCGGATATTCGAGGAGCTTTTCAATGAAATTCACGTCCAGCGGTATCTCGCCCAGAGGCGTCTCGTAGTGCGTTGCGGTAGGGACACTGAGCATCTCTTCCATGTACGCGCTGTGAGTTGGGCCGATTACAACTATTCGGCTGTACTCTTTGTCAGTGGTTTTGAGTGCACGAACTGCGGTTTGACCTGAGAACCGATAGCCCGCATGCGGCAAAATCATCGCAATCACGTTATCTATCGGCTTGACCTTGACTTTTTGGTAGAACCCAGCAATTTGTTTGCTCAGGACTTCAACATTGGCCTCGTACCATCCAAGTTCGCCAATTATCGAACGGTGAACGACTTTTTTGGGCGCTGCCGTTTCTTTAATTTCAGCAGAAAATACCGGGACACCTGCTTTCCACAAAACTATGGCAAGAACAACCAACAGCAGAATCCCCAAACCGAGTAGAACTTTCCTTCGGGATATTTGGTTCGGCCGACTATCCATATTAACCCCGTTAGAAATCTTCGCTTTTTTACACATATTCTTTCTCCTACGGAATTTCTAACGGGGTTAACCACTCCATTTGCTTTGTTTGGAGATGTCTCGCAGAGGCTTCAAGCGACCGGGATATTTTTTCGTCTTAACGGCCCATACGAATCTGCGGGGGACGGCCTTCTTAGCCAGCCACCAGGCGCCGAAAATAATTACTGAACCCGCTTTCATCAATTTCTGAACAAATTTTCTGCGTGTCATTTCCAAACCCCGTAAATTTCTCTCTTGCAATCCGGGCAATGGCCGTCTTTGAGCCGGTTTTGCAATATGGTATAGCCGATGCGCTCAATCAGCAGCCGCTTGCAATCCGGACAATAGGTGTTCTCCCCCTCCTTACTTCGGACATTCCCAATATAAACATAGTAGAGCCCTTCGCTAATGGCAATTTCACGGGCCAGTTCCAGCCTCTCCGGCGAAGTGGATGGAAGATGCCGCATCTTGTACTGAGGGTGAAATTCTGAAAAATGCAGCGGCGTCTCGCTGCCCAGGTTCTCTTTGACCCAGCGAGCAAGCTCACGTATCTGCTCCGGCTTGTCGTTTAGCGTCGGAATGACCAGATTTGTGACTTCAACCAGTATGCCGCTCGACTTAGCTATAATGAGAGCATCCTGTACAGGCTTTAGCGTCCCCGAGCAAATTCGCACGTAAAAGTCGTTGGTAATCCCCTTCAAATCTATATTCGCAGCGTCCACAACTTCGAGCAGCCGTTTCCACGGCTCTTTGTTTATATATCCCGCCGTTACAAGAACGTTACGGATACCCTCGGCCCTGGCCAGTTTCGCGGTATCATAAGTGTATTCATAAAAGATAATAGGTTCGCTGTAAGTATATGCGATTGACAAGTAATGATGCTTTTTTGCGAGTTTCGCAAGTTTCTCAGGCGGCCAAAAGCCCGCTGTGCTGTCTTCCGGATTCCGCTGTGATATATCCCAGTTCTGACAGTTCAAGCAGTGAAGATTACAACCAACAGTTGCAATCGAAAGAATTCTCGTGCCCGGCAGGAAATGAAAAAGCGGTTTCTTCTCCACCGGGTCATAAGGGTTAAGAGAGCATGGAAATCCGTAAACGACGGTGCGCAACACGCCGTCGATATTGATTCTGACCCTGCACTCGCCGCTTTGGCCGGGGGCAATTATACACATTTTGGGACATAATTCGCACTGTACTTCCACTTAAGCCTCGCTTCTTATTAGCGGATGGTAAGTAGCGGATACACTACATGCTATACGCTATACGCTATTGTAAGTGCGAAAATGTTAGCCGTCAAATCAAAGAAATGGTATCAACAGTGGTGTAACCTGTCCCTAATATTCTTGCAATTTCGGAGTGTTGAGTGTATAGGTTATAAAAGCCGTTATGGAGAGGTGTCGGAGCGGCTTATCGAGCCGGTTTCGAAAACCGGTGTGCCCTTTACGGGTACCGCGGGTTCGAATCCCGCCCTCTCCGATCTATTTTAAGTCGACAACTCAAACGTGTTTGACTCTGCGCTCTTTTAGCCTCTTTGCAAGAAAAATACCAAGCATGACTATGAAAACTATCCCAAACAACAACACTATTCTCCGATAAGCAGACGCCTTCAGAGCTTCCACAACATCTATCTGATAATAGAAAAGCAGACGCTTTGCTGCCCCTGAAAACCTCAAAGAGGGCCTGTCTGCTGCATCGGCCAAGAGAGACTTCTTATGTTCCTCATGGGTTAGGCCTGCCCAGTCTTTCCTGACAACCTCAGCTAACTCTGGTGTCTCTATGGGAGAGTTGATTACCAAACAGGCGGTGGGCTGATATCTTACCGCATTTAATTTTCGATTCACAATCTGTCCAACAATTACATAGCACAGATCACCTACTCTTAAGGTGTATTGGTCTACTTGGCGATCGACGCTCCAATCATGCCCTACTTTATTAACACCCGCTGGATGCAGCTTTGGGTCTGCATGGCGAGGGTCATATTCGTCGCTGTGCCATATCGCTGTATGAAATCCGGTAGCACCAACGGTGACTTTTGTTTCTCGCGAGTCCGACAGATGATTGATGAGTTCGGGAATCGCTTCAACACCTTTTTTGACCAGTTCTCGCATAACCGGAGATACGGCTGGCTTTCTTGAGCCAAGGACGCCCCCGTCAAATTTGGCATCATCCTCGGTTGCGATGAACGCACTTTCCGATGCCGTTGAGTGAAAGCCAACCCCTTCTTCTGAAACCTCTTGAAGCTTTTCTATTAGTTCGGCCACTCTCATGTTCTCCAGTTTGACTTCGGTTTCAGCACTGCGAACAACCCCACCCCCTATCCCTTCTGAATCTCTTGTGTCTCCTTCTTTAACAGCACTGTCACTTTGTAGCTTAATATCTAAACGGTTATGAGGTGCTTCGTTATAGGATACTGACTTGACACCTGTTAATAAGAGCCCAACGGAAAACATCAATCGTGGCAAAAAACTTGGCTGTGTGATAACCATTAACATTTGCATACTGAACCTCCCAAACTATGCTGGCTATAGTTCGCCACTCAAGCAAAAACGGATCGAAGGCAAAGCAGTGCGACCAACTGGAATATACATTGTTAATTCTATATATTCTGCCCTTTACTTCAAGCAACTATATCTAAGTATAAAAGTTGGTAGATAATGCCAAACATGGTTGTAGTTGAAGATTCGAATGCTATACTAAACAGTCGTTATTTAATATGGGAGCTTATATTTGATGCGTGTGGCGTTGGGACAGTTCAATGCTGTGGTGGGCGATTTTACAGGCAACGCCGAAAAGATGCGCACAATGTACGCCGAGGCGGTCCAGTCGAATGCAAATTTGTTGGTCTTTCCGGAATTGGCTGTCTGTGGCTATCCGCCGGAAGATTTGCTGTTGAAGAAACATTTTTTGGATGACAACCGTTTGACCATCGAGAAACTCGCCGTCGACTGCCCGAACGTAACCATAATAGTCGGCTTTGCTGAAAGCTATCAGGGCAACATTTACAATTCCGCGGCAGTGTTACAAGCTGGCCATGTGGCGAAAATTTATCGAAAGGGCCGACTGCTGAATTTCGGCGTATTCGATGAGCGGAGGTATTTCCAGCCCGGCACCGAGCCGGTCGTAATAAACGCGGGCGGCCTCAATGTCGCCGTCACCATTTGTTTCGACATCTGGGACGTTGAATGGCTGGCCAAGTTCCTCAAGAACGCCCGCCAAATCCAAATGATTGCAAATATCTCAGCTTCGCCCTTCCATATGGGAAAGCTCGAGCAAAGACAAACCACGCTCGCTTGCTGTGCAAAAGAATTTAATTGCGCTGTTTCATATTGCAATCTTGTCGGCGGACAGGACGAATTGGTCTTCGATGGCCGCAGCGTGATTATCGATTCGACCGGTGCGGACGTCAAGGCCAGAGCGTTTGACGAGGACTTATTAATCGTCGACGTTAGTCTGGCTGGTGATGGAACTGTACAGGTTAAGCCGATACAACCTACCGCACCGCAGCCAACCGATGTTGTTGACGAAGTCTATCAGGCCCTTGTGCTCGGAACAAAAGATTATACTCGAAAGAACGGTTTTAAAAAAGTTCTGCTCGGCCTTAGCGGCGGCATAGATTCTTCCGTCACTGCTGCTATCGCTGTCGCTGCTCTGGGTGCTGAAAATGTCGTCGGTCTGACAATGCCCTCGAAGTTCAACAGTCCAGAGACGATAAAAGATGCGCAGACGCTGGCGAAAAATTTAAGCATCGAGTTTTTGACCGTCCCGATTGAGCCGATACTCAACCAATTCCACGACGCGTTACAGAAAGTTCCCGGCTGGGACAACAAGGGGATTGCTTACGAGAATTTGCAGGCAAGAATCCGAGGCGGCATCCTAATGTCACTGAGTAATCAGTTTGGTTCTCTTGTGTTGACGACCGGCAACAAAAGTGAGACCGCGGTAGGCTATGCAACCCTTTACGGTGACACTGCTGGCGGCTTTGCAGTCATAAAGGATGTTCCCAAAACAATGGTCTATAAATTGGCTGAGCACATAAACAAAACAAGTGGCCGGCAAGTTATACCCTCCGACGTAATAAGCAGACCGCCCAGTGCCGAGCTAAGACCAAGCCAGAAAGATAGCGACGCTCTGCCGGAGTATGATTTGCTCGATGAAATCCTAAAAGGCTACGTGGAACAAGATAAATCCGCGCAGCAGTTGGTCGATGCCGGCCTTCCGCCCGATGTGGTCCATCGTGTCATTCGTATGGTCGACCGAAACGAATACAAAAGAAGGCAATCTCCCCCTGGGGTAAGAATCACGCCAAAGGCGTTCGGCAAAGACAGAAGACTGCCAATCACAAATCGTTACAGCTCTTCTGGCAATGCAACCTAAGTACTTTTCCTTGTTGCCACCGGCCCGTTAAACAGCAGCTCCGACATCTGCTGAACTTACCGTGTGGTCCCGCCAACCTTGACCTCGATTCTCCTGCCTCTTATACCGGTAACGGTACCGAAATCGATTTTCCTGACAAAAGCTTGTACATCGCTAACCGGCGCAACATCGGCTGTGATGGTACTTTGCATCTTGCTCCAACCAAGATAAAACTGTCCACCACCCGTCAATTGTTTCAGTTTTTCCTTTATAGCATCTTCAGCGGCCGTATCGGTTACGCCGATGATTATTAGCCGGACGGTATACTCAGGGTCAGGTCCGAACCGAAAGTCTTCGTCCGTCCAACTGCTTTTTGCCTTGACTATTACCCTTCTGCCTTTTCGTGCCACTACCGTTCCGAAATCAATCTTCTCCATGAAACCTTCGACGTCTCTCACCGGTGAAAGCTGTACATATAGGTTATCACCCACTTTCCGGCCCATCCAAGAGTATCTGTCTCCGTCTGTCATCTTTTTCAATTTTTCAGTTATCGCATCTTCAATGGCGTCATCGGTTACGCGGGAAATTCTCAACTTTACCGCCTTCTTGTTAGGAGGTGCAAAGCCAAAATTCGCACGCCCCCAATCCTCATCCGGACCGACGTCTTCGGATATCTGCGGTTCGACGTCGCTGCCCGGATGCTCATCCTTAACGGTCTGTCTAATCCACTTGGATATAAGACTCAGGGCATCCGGCGAAATCGTTTCTTCTATCTTCGCATACTCATCCGGCCACCCCGTTTCCGTGGTCTGGAACAGATGGTTAAGATTCGGCAGCTCCTTAACCGTGTATCGAGTATTACCTCCGACTTTCAGGGCATCCTCAATGGCACGCAGGTTCTCTTTCGGCGCAACCTGCAAATCTTTTTCGCCATTGATCGCAAGCACGGGACATCTTACTCTCATCAATGTTGGTTTCGGGTCATAAGTCAAGAAGAAACGAAACCAGGGGGACAACAGCAACTTAATTTGAGATTCCATGGCAGCTTCCATGGCCTCCAACGTTTCCTTTTCTTTCTCGCTCAGTTTTTTGGAAAGATTACCCATTAAAAGCTCACGGATTTTCTTTGCGGCAACCGCATTGTCCTTCTCCTCTTTGATTATGGTAAATAGCTGTTCTTGCTGAGCTCGCCCCGCCGCAGCCACATCATCGCTTACTCCACGGGCCTTAAGGGCCTTGGCAAGCATTGTAGTCTGCAAGTACAATACCTCCTCACCGATTAGGCCCGTTCCTGCCATCATCACAATGAAAGCAACATCCGGTGACCGCACTGCCGCTATTGGAGCAATTATGCCTCCTTCGCTGTGGCCGATAAGGCCGATTTGCTTGGCGCTAATCTCTTTACGGCTTTTGAGGTACTCAACTCCGGCAAGCACATCACCCGCTAAATCTTCGCCCGTAGCTTCGAAACAGTTGCCGGTCGAAACACCTGCCCCTCGGTCATCCATCCTCAGCACGGCAATCCCCTGGCGCGTCAGATGGTCCGCCAGTACAAGAAAGGGTTTATGGCCCATCATTGCTCCATTACGGTCATGGGGACCTGAGCCTGAAATTAGCAGAACCGCGGGACATCGACCCTGCAAGTGGGGCAGCGTGAGCGTACCGGCAAGCTTCACCCCATCTGTTTTGTTTTCGCATACTACCTCTTCTTCATCGTAAGGATATGGTTTCTTCGGTTCCTGCAGCCGGTGGAGTCCAGGGATTTCATCGGAGCGCTTAAGTACAAGTGGTATAGACTCTCTGCCTAGTCTCCACTGTCCCTCAATCGTCGAACCATCCGCTTTCATCCTACCATCAAAGGAACCCATGATGGATTTGACCTCAACGTGCGATCCTTCATTCTTGAAAGTAACTTTGTCGGCAGCTATATTCTGTGCTCCCTGGCCGGGACTATCCAGCATGGCGTTAAGAGCGCCGTCAAGCCTTCGGGAAATCTTAAGCACAACTCTAACCTCAAACGCAGGAGTCTTCAGGGTTCCCAGCCAGATACCTTCGATGCCTTCGCCGCTTTCCGGTTCCGGTGGTCCTTCGTCGGTTTCTGCCGCCGAGTTAATCGCCTTTGCCTTGGCAGCCATTTCTTCGGGAATTGGTTTGGCCCGGCCCATTACGTCCGCAGTGGCAAAGACCAGCGCATATGGCTTGGCCACTTTGCCCGAGGCGCTCTTAAAACCACGGAGCGGGCGTGTTTCACCCGGTGCACCTGGTGGACTCTCAAGTGGGTCATAATTGATGCCGACAAAGTACACAGTTCCCGCTTTTAGCTTTACCCCCAGCGTGCAGGTCTTTCTTTCCACGTCATAGCGTGGCCTACCTACCATTTTCGGAAAGGTCCTTCTGTCCAGCCGCGTCCACGACCAGCTCTTATTCATCATCTGCTGGTCGAAAGTAACGCTGATTTGCCTCAGGTCGGCCGGAACGTTGTCGGTAAAGTTAGCAGGTTCTGTCCTGACCACCGTCGGAGGCCCCTCTGGTGAAACCCGTTTGTAGTCAGGCTGTGTCTGGCCGGGAACACCGGACCTTATTCTCTTGCGTTCCTCGTTACGCTCCTGGCGCAAAATCTTTCGCAGTTCTCTTCTGGCGTTCGCGACAGCCGTTAGTTTCCGCGGAAATCCTGAAACCAAATGCTGAAACTGCTGCTTGGCTTTCTCTTTGTCCCCACTCTCCAGATAGCACATGCCCATGCGATAGTACGCCTGCGCCACCTGCCTTTGGTTTGCCTCCGTGTTTATGGTTATTTGTTCGTAAAGCTGAATCGCCCCGTCCAGGTCACTGGCCCGCTCTTTCTGGCGGGCCTCCCGAAGTTGTTCGACGACCGACTGGGCCTGAGCCGGCAAATCCAAGAACAGCACTGCCATAGTTATAATCGCCAGTGAATACTTTACAGTTCTCATAAAAGCGTCTTCATTGCTCCGAATATTTAATGTTTCTTGATTTTGTCTTTATCTACTGTAAATAGCGTCTGCAACAGCTCCACCGAATAATCGTGCTGCCTCCGGGCCGATGCCTGTTATTATAAGTCCATCTCGCTCGACGGGAGCGCCGGTATATATCGCGCCGGCTCTCCGGAGTCTGGCCTGCTCGGACGGAAAGCCCGTGACTCTCACGCCATTGAGCACTCCGGCATTGGCCAACACCGAAGGCGCAATACAAATTGCCGCAAGAATTTTCCCTTTGTCTGCTGCTTCGCGCACAATATCTAACGCAACCCCCTTGTTGAAATACTCCGTTGCTCCCGAACCACCTATAAAGATTATCGCGTCGTAGTCATCAACCACAATATCGTTCACAAGAATCGTTGCATCAGCAATACCTCCGAGCATACCTTTTATAGCTCCTTTTCTTGTGCTTGCTGTAACCGCCTCCACCCCCGCGTCGCCAAGAACAAATTTCGTTTCAAAAAACTCTTCATCGCGAAAATTCTTACTGGCGATAATCAGCACCGCTCTTTTTGGCTTTCGACGCTCTGTCCCGCGAGTTTCCTTTTCTTCGCCTGATTCTTTTATCGGCTGCCCTATAGGGTAACCAACGCAAATTATACAAAGCGGCTCCACGCCTGCCGAAAGTCCACAGGCCTTGTTGACATCCTTCATATTGAACTCGCCCACAGGTACGCACCCCAGCTCCAAACTCACGGCCTGCAGCTGGATATTCTGAGCGATGTGTCCGGCCTGCAATAGCATAAGTCTTCGGGCCTTATTGCGATTCTTGGGTGCAACTTTCTTCACAGTGCCGGTGACAATAATGTTACACGCAGCTTCAGCCACCGCTGCGTGCTTAAAAGCTGCTGCTGCCAGCCTGATTCGGACATCCCGCCTCGAAGTTTGCATTAAATTATGCTCACGCGGATTGTACGCAAACACCCCATCTTGGGTGGCAACATGCAGCTCCATCTGGTCGGTTGCCCTCATTGACGGCGCCATTGGAAAATCTTTCTGTTTCTCTTTTGCGCCGAGAGCTGCCCAGACTAACTGGCTAATCTGTGTATAGCTAAGTGCTTGGGCGGTAAACCCCTGCATACTTTGACGTTTGGCCAAGGTCTCCTCGAGACTGAGCGGCCCCTTCAACCTCGGCTCAGGAAGTTGGATTATCTTCAGCGGCATCATTCGTGACTTACGCTGGCCGGGGCAAACCGTAACAAAACCGACCAAAACTATTACGAGCAGCCCCCACTTTGCACGGTCCAAAACGCAGCGCAAAGTGTTTGGGGCCTTGGCACCTCGTCGCGAAACAGAATTCACAGTTATCTCTGAGCGTTCCATTTTTTGGTTCTCCAAATTGGTCTTTGAAGTTGCAAGGGACAAGTTGTCTATATTATACACGCAAAATGAATATCACGCAACCGGCTCCGAACTCGCAGTCATCCGTTTTGAGCTGTGGTGGTGAAAAAAACCTCCTTGTGGTTGTGAAACGTGGTTTCTCCAAAATCGTTAACCAAAGCAAGAGGCAGAACCAGGCTTGTTTTTTTTCGCTTATTGGATGGCTTACAGCAGTTTGCCGGACTATATCAGATGAGACCTGGAAAAATACCACTCGAACCACTTAGAAACAGCTAATCGCGTCAGAATAAAGGCGTTGACAAAATAGCTGCAAATCGTATAGACTTATCAGAGGAAAAGACATGATTTTTTTGCGGGCGTAATTCAGTGGTAGAATGTCGGCTTCCCAAGCCGAATGTCGTGGGTTCGAATCCCATCGCCCGCTTGCGCGCATCATAACTGCCGGCTGGCAGTCTGAAGCCACGACTTGCATTCCTGCAGCGGTGATATATTTCCCACAAAGAGCTGGTGCTGGGCCCCTCAGCGCAAAACTACCGCACACCCTACAGCAACAGACCCAAATTTGCCCTTTGCTCTGCAGCAACCGTGCTTTATACTACTCAACGAGCATATAAAAGCCGAGATACGTTTGCATTCACGTGTATCTCCTATGCTTTTGCATGTTTTGCAGGAATGTTCGGCCATAAATTCGGAAAGGAAAACCAAATGACTAACAAAATAACTTGGCTAACAATTGTAACCGTGACAGCCGTAGTCGGACTGCTGTCTCCGCCACCGCTTTTCGCCGAAAAATGTACTCCTTCGCAAGGCAAAGATACTTACTCCGCCAAAGCGTGCAAAAAGACTCCCGATATCGAGCCCGGTTTTGTCAGCATCTTTAACGGCAAAGACCTCACCGGCTGGGATGGCGACCCCCGCCTATGGTCCGTCAAAGACGATGCCATTCGCGGCCGGACAACCAAGGAAAACCCGGCATACAGAAACTCCTTCTGCATCTGGCGGGCCGGAAAACTGAAAAACTTCATCCTCAAGATAAAATTCCGCCTTCACAACGGTAACTCCGGAATCCAGTACCGCAGCCAAGACCTCGGCAAATGGCGCGTCGGCGGCTACCAGGCCGAAGTCGAAAACAAACCCGGCACGGTCGGCTTCCTTTACCATGAGCGAGGACGCGGCTGGATGGTTAATGTCGGGGACATTATGGTGGTCGACAAAAAGGGCAATAAAATCGTCGTCGGCAAGGTGGCCGATAGGGACGAACTGATAAAGACCGGCTACTACAAAAGCAAAGACTGGAATGAATACACAATCATCGCCCGAGGCAACCACCTAATTCACATCCTCAACGGCTGCCAGACAATCGAAATGATAGACAACGACCCAAACGGCCGAGCAATGGATGGCATCCTCGCTCTTCAAATCCACACCGGCCCCCCGATGACCGTTGATTTCAAGGACATCCGCATCAAGCACCTGCCCGACCACTTCGGCCAGGCAAAACTGTTATTCAACGGTAAGAACTTCGAAGGCTGGACTTTTTATCCGCCAAGTCTCAGTGACGCATGGAGCGTCAAGGACGGCGTAATGCTCAACAAAGGCAAACCTGCCGGCTACATCCGCACCACCGCCGGTGAGAGGCGTTCTGCGAAAGACGATTACACCAACTATGTCCTTCGACTTCAGTTCCGCCATCTCACCAAAGGCAACAGCGGCGTACTGCTGCGAATGGTCGGCGACGACAAAGTCTGGCCGCGCTCAATAGAAGCCCAGGGCCAGTATGGCCACGTAGGCGACATCTGGAACATCGGCAAGTTCCCGATGAAAACCGACCCAAAGCGAACCAAGGGCCGTCGCACCGTCAAGATGAAAGACTCCAACGAAAAACCTATCGGCCAATGGAACCTGTACGAAATCACGCTTGATGGCCCAGAACTCGAGATTAAAGTCAACGACCTTGTCCAGAACACCGCCGCCCAGTGTTGGCAAACGCCCGGCAAGATTGGTATCCAGTCCGAAGGTGCACAACTGGAGTTTCGCAACATAGTCCTGATTCCTATCATCCGCGACAAGAACAAAGCACCGCCGCCTGTGGCTTGCTTTTGAGAAGTTGCGCTGATATATTAGGTATAGAAACCGAATCGTATTTTCCCGTTAGGCAGAGGTAAATATGGCTCAAGGATATGATGTGACTGCAAAAGTCTACCCGACCGAAAATCTCGGACAAATGAGCATCACCGATATGTTGGCCTACTTCGAGCGGCACGGCGCGATGCGGGTCTCCGACCTCCATATCAAAGTCAACGCACCGCCTGCATATCGAATCGATGGTGACCTCGTTAAGCTCAAAGGCATAACAGTGACACCCGAGATAGCAAAACAGCTTATCTACCCACTCTTGAGCGACGCAAACCTGGGCAAATTCCAGGAACTACACAGCGTGGACTGCTCCTATCGATACGGCTCACTCCAATTTCGAATAAACGTCTTTCAGGAAAACGATGGAATATGCGCTGCCATCCGGGCACTATCGCTTGAAATTCCAGAAATAGAGAACATCGGTTTTCCCAACGACATCTGGGAGGACATCGTCGAGCGCAAGCAGGGTCTTGTACTTATAACAGGTATCACCGGCGCGGGCAAATCCACAACAATCGCCTCACTAATCGCCCGCATCAGCGAGAAAAGTGCCTGCCGAATCATAACCGTCGAAGACCCTATAGAGTATATCTACCGGCAAAAGCATTCCATAATCTCTCAGCGCGAGGTCGGAAGAGACGTCAACTCTTTTGTTGACGGACTGCGCTCGATGCTCCGCGAGGACCCCGACATAATATTCGTCGGCGAAATGCGCGACCCTGAAACTATAGCTATGACCCTTATGGCCGCCGAGACCGGCCACCTCGTCTTCTCCACCCTGCATACAAGAGATGCTACCGGCTCAATAACACGCATACTCGATTATTTCCCATCCGGCAGACAAAGCGAAGTGCGAAATCAGCTCTCGCTCGGGCTCGCCTACATCGTCAGTCAAAAGCTCATCCCCAAAAAAGATGCCACAGGCAGGATTGTGGCAATTGAAATACTTAACAACAACTACGCCTGCGCAAACCTGATACGCACCGGCAGAGTTGAGCAAATTTATTCACAACTGCAAACAAAAACCAAAAACCAGCCGGACGAAAAGATGATAACCCTGGAAAGCCACCTGGCAAAGCTGGTAAAAGCCGACAAGGTGGACCTCCTCGAAGCAAAAAAATGGGCCAACGATATCGGCTGCTTCGTCGACGCTATGAAGCACAGCTAACAGGTCAGATATGACAATCCGGTTCAACTGTCCTAACTGCGATGCGCTGATTGCCTTTGCTGCCAAACATCGCGGAAAACGCGCCCGATGCCTTCACTGCGGACAGCTTTTCATAATCCCCGCCAAAGACAACGAAACACCGCAAAAAATCACACCCAGAATAGAAAAGACAGAATCGCTGCCAGGATTCTACCGCGCCCTATTCCTCGACAGTTGGAAAATATTCATCAATCCGGAAAACATAACTTCCCTGACATTTGTCAGTGCCGTAGTATGTTTCAAGTTTTTCCTCGCTCGCTCGATGTGTGGCTGCGCTTACGTAACATTCTTTGTTGTGTGGGGCTGGTTGCTGGGATTCTACCTGAACATCATCTACGAGACCGCCTTCGACATAGATAAACTCCCGGAAATCTACCTCGGAACAAGCATCACCTTCTTATGGTATGTCATCAAGCCCTTCTTAATCTTCTTCTTGACTATGGTAGTCGTCCAGCTTCCATTCATCATCGCCCTAAAGCTGCTTCACGACAAAGCCCTGACCACCGAGAATATGTGGAAAACCGGAATCGGCCTGCATTCACTTCTCCAGCTCCTCTTCATCCTCGGCTTATTCTTTTTCCCAACAGCTGTATTAACCGTAGCCGTAGGCAAGGACATCACACTGCTCCGGCCCGATCGCCTTCTCAAATCCATATCAAGGGCATTCATACCCTATTTGATTGTGGTCAGCCTGCTTATTGCTGCTGGCGTCCTGGAAATGCAAACCGCGCAATACACCGGTGCTGGCTTCACAATAACCGCCGCTCACTTAATGTTCAATCTCGGCGTCCAGGTAATCGCAATAATCGCAATGCGCTCTATCGGCCTGTTCTACCGCCACTACTCCCCCCACTTCCCCTGGTAACCTCGAGCGAAGCGCAAGTCCTGAGCTTGTGCCCAAGGTGCGTAATCGAAGGACCTATCAAGATTTGTCATTCTGCATACTATATGACGCAAAAGCCGGCATAATGTTACAGAAATTTCCTCAAACCACTGAAAAACGCTGAAAAAACGGCGGTGCCAAGGTCAAGGTTCGGGCCATGTTTGAAGTTTCTGCCCAGCCCTTTTCTACGAATTATCCACGAACAATGCAATTCCTTGCCAAGCCCTTGCAAATCTCATGGGTTTTGACCATACTTGTAGACCAAAATTTAGCCAGCAGGCATAATTTTTGCACACGATTTTGCCGTAAGGCATAACTTCTTTGCTGTAAATAGGTTATGGGCAATAGCCCTGCTTTTGGAACGAAGTGGACAGATAGCCGGCAAAAACAGGATTGATTTTGGCGGGAATCTTCAGTAAAGTGGACGAGGACATCCAGAATCCGCGGACATAGTTATCAACAGGTTGTCCACATTGAGAAATCGCGCCTTGGGGCCAATTTTGCTGAGTTAATATATTGCTCAAACCGCCTTGGGATTGTATAAGTCTTTGTAAACACTGGCAATAAAGAAAATGAGGCAGAACACTATGAAAAAAGCGTGGATTGCTGTTGGCGAATCGGTACACGCATCGATTCCAAAAACAGGCCAGATAATGAAGCAGTTAAACGAACTCGGGCCCGATGCCTATACGTCGCCGAGCGAACCTTTGCATTATATCAGGACCCTGATTGAAGACCAGGCAGCAGAAGGGGCGGACTATATAGCTGTTAATCTCGATGCCTTCGGTGAGGACAAACCGCAGATTGCCGTCGATATGATGCGCGAATACGTCAGGATGGTCCGCACGTGGGGTAACGGCGTCCCTATTTGTGTTGACAGCAGCGATGACAATGTCCTGATAGCCGGCCTGAAGGAATGGTACCATACTGACGAGGCCGTCCGACAGCCGCTTATAAATTCCGTCAAGGTTCACACAATGGACAACCTGCTGCCGCTCAAAGGGCAGTACGATTTTGCATTTGTAGGTCTGCTTATGAGCGAGGCGAGCAAGTCGCCTTCGGTAGATGAGCTCTATCCTTTAGCTAAACAGATTTTTGACGAGGCCGTCGGCAAGTATGGTTTTAAGCCGGGCGAAATCTTCTTTGACTCGACCATATTCCCTCTGGCGGTAGATATGCCGATGCAGCCGGGCGAACCAAGTTACACCCATAAGACTTTTGAGACTATAAAGAAAATAAAAAGCGACTCTGATATGAAGGGCGTTCATTTTATAGGAGGCATTACAAACTGCGCGAGGGATTTGCCCGGCAGAAAGATAGGCATTATGAGGGCATACGTTCACAAGGCAATGCAGTATGGTATGGATGCCGGAATAGTCAATATCAAACATCATCTTGCCGAAGGTGACCCTGCTCCGGAGCTTTTGCAGTTGGTCGATGCGTATGCAAAGATGGACGGCTCGGCCGAGAGATTGAATGAAGCGATGGCGCTAATGAGCAAATTCTGCCATGCCTGCAGAAAAACATCAGGCTGATATCTGACTTCGGTCAGGATTTAGAAAGGCGACGGCAAAATCCGTCGCCCTTTTTATTGGCTGGCTGACTTTATCATAAGCTGCAGCGCTGTGGCGGGAATTTTGTTCTTGCGTGCCTTAGTTGCTCTATGTAAAAGTGGTATAAGTTGTCGGCGCGTATGAATTAGTGTGCGAAATTGGAAGAAGGAGGAATAGATGGAAGAGATTCAAGCGTCAAAAAGCCATAGCTTTACAATTGTGACGACAGCTTTGTTCACACTCCTAACAGGTGCGATTCAGTCTGCCAAAGGCCAAGACAGCAAATTGCAGGCTATGCCGTTTACCGATGTGGTGATAGCCGACAAATTCTGGGCTTCGCGGATTGAGACCAACCGCAAGGTCACGATTCCTTATGCTTTTAAGAAGTGCGAGGAGACCGGCAGAATAAGTAATTTTGCCAAGGCAGCCGGTCTGATAGAGGGAAAGCATGAGGGCATATACTTTAATGATTCCGATGTCTACAAGGTCATCGAAGGCGCAGCTTACTCATTGAAAATCCACCGGGACCTGGAACTGGAAAAATATGTCGACGCGGTAATTGACAAAATTGCGGCGGCCCAGTGGAAGGACGGCTATCTTTACACTTTCTATTCTTTGCCGAAGCGCCAACCGAAAAAACGCTGGACCGACACAAGGAAGATGCACGAGCTTTACTGTGCGGGACATTTCTTTGAAGCCGCCGTTGCTTACTATCAAGCCACGGGCAAACGCAAAATCTTGAACGTCGCAATCAAACTGGCTGACTATATTGATTCTGTTTTCGGCCCCGACAAGAAACACGATGTGCCAGGACACCAGGAGATTGAAATCGGCCTGGTGAAACTGTACCGGCAGACCGGTAACGACAAATACCTAAAGCTCGCGAAGTTCTTCCTCGACGAGCGCGGTCACGCCCGTGGCCGGGAGCTTTACGGGCCATATTGTCAGGACCATAAGCCCGTCGTTGAGCAGAGCGAGGCAGTCGGCCATGCCGTCCGGGCAGGCTACATGTATTGCGGGATGGCCGATGTCGCGGCACTGACCGGTGATACTGATTATGTCAAAGCGATTGACCGGATATGGGAAAATGTTGTTACGAAGAAGCTGTATCTTACCGGCGGTATCGGTGCCAGGCACAAAGGTGAAGCCTTTGGTGATGACTACGAGCTGCCGAACGAGACGGCTTATTGTGAGACCTGTGCCGCCATTGCTAATGCACTGTGGAACCACCGCTTGTTTCTGCTACACGGCGACGCGAAGTACATCGATGTCCTTGAGCGCGTGATTTACAACGCGTTTCTTTCGGGCGTTTCTTTGAGCGGCGACAAGTTCTTCTACCCGAATCCACTTGAATCCGCTGGCAAAAAGCAGCGCAGCCCCTGGTTCGGATGTGCATGCTGTCCTACAAACATTGTGCGTTTTTTGCCGTCAATCGGCGGATATGCTTATGCCAAGAATGGTGACAGCCTGTACGTCAACCTGTTCATCAGTGGCGGCGGTACTTTCCTGCTCAAAGATAACATCGTGAAGCTAAAGCAACTGACACGCTACCCGTGGGAAGGTGACATCAAAATCACGGTCGAGCCCGGACATCCTGCTGAGTTTGCGATTAATATCCGTATTCCCGGCTGGGCGCGAAATCAACCGGTGCCGAGTGACCTTTATAAGTATATGAAAAAGAGCGACGAGAAGGTGACACTCAGGGTCAACGGCGAGCCGGTTGCGATGGATATGGAAAAGGGTTTTGCCCGTATCCGCCGAACGTGGAAGAAAAGCGATGTCATTCAATTAAACCTGCCGATGCCAATTCGGCGTGTATTCTGTAAGAAAAAGGTCAAGGACAACTTAGGGAAAGTAGCACTGCAGCGAGGCCCAATAGTCTACTGTGCCGAAGAGGTGGACAACGGCCCAAAGGTACGTCGGCTGGTTTTGTCAGCCGATGTGCGGCTCAAGCCTAAATACCGTGAAGACCTTTTAGGCGGCCTCTGTGTGATTAAAGGCTGGATTCGAACCTGGCACCGCGAACAACAGCACGTATACCCGGCCAAGCAGGACTTTGTCGCGATTCCTTACTACGCCTGGGCCCACCGCGACGCGGGTGAGATGGCAGTGTGGCTGCCCAGATATCTTGGTTTCTCTGGGACCAAAACACAATAGTCAGCGCATAAAGTAGGCCCGATTCGAATGTGTCACGGGCAGCCAGTATTACAGAAAAAAATCCGTCCGTCAGGAAGGATATTACTTTGTGAAGGGTCCTATTATGGCACAAGCAGACGAAAACGCACAGTCGGAAGGAAATTCGGGCCAAGGCAGTCAGACCGGGCAAAATATCAAAAATGAGCAACCCGAAACATCGAAAGACGCAAGGAAGATGGCGGTGCTGTGTCACCTGCTCGGGATAGCAGGCTTTTTTGCCCCGCTTGTTATTTGGCTGAGCGAAAAAGACAAACATAAGTTTGTCGATGAGCACGGACAGGAAGCGTTAAATTATCAAATGTCAATGATGTTATACTTTGCAATAGCTGGGCTGCTTTGTTTTATCCAGATCGGGTTTGTCCTGCTATTTGTATTGTTGCTTCTCCACATAATTTTCGTGGGTGAAGCAGCGGCAAAAGCAAGCAGAGGCGAGGCGTATCGTTATCCGATAGCTTTTCGGCTCCTAAAGTAAAATGTTAGCTGGCAGTGATAAAATCAAACTAATCGAGTTTCTTGTCAAGGTGTCGATTAGCCTCGGCGTGATCGTCTTTTGCACACAGATTGGCCGCAAGCTGCCGATATTGGCCGGTCTGATTGCCGTGATGCCCCTGACAGGGCTTCTCGCGCTTGTCTGGCTGTACACCGACAACCCGGGGAATTTTGCCCTGATGAGCGACTACACTAAAGGTGCCCTGTGGGGCATTATACCGAGCATTCTGTTTTTTCTTGTGGCCTTTGTGTGCTTTCGCAAGCAACTGTCGCTATGGATTGTCCTTTGCGCAAGCTTTGCCGTTTGGGTTATCGCGGCATTTATCCATCAATGGCTGCTCAATAGATAGCGCGCTGACTCACGGTTTGGATTAAAAAAGTGGAGGAAGACAGTCTTCTATGAAAACTAAAATAAACCGACGAGAATTTATTCGAGCTTTAGGGTTTGGGGCGGCGACCCTGACTGTTCCAGGCTGTATAGGCGCCAGAAAACCCTCTGCGGACCTTGGGCCCAAGGACAGGCCAGAACGTCGACCCAACTTCCTCTGGATAAGCTGCGAGGACATCAGTCCCGACCTGGGCTGTTATGGCGATGACTATGCTGATACGCCGAACCTCGACCGCTTAGCCCAAGAAGGCTGCCGCTACAGTAATGCTTTCGTCTCCTTCCCGGTCTGTGCGCCGACGCGGTCGTCGATTATTACCGGCGTGCACCCCGGGACTCTCGGCACTATGCACATGCGAACAAAGAACAAGGGCTATGAGGCCGTCCCTGCGCCACAGGTGAAGTGCTTTACCGAGTACCTCCGTGCTGCCGGCTACTATTGCACCAATAACTCCAAAACCGACTATCAGTTCAAAACGCCGTTTACGGCCTGGGACGAGTCCAGCAAGAAGGCCCACTGGCGCAACCGCCCCGAGAATATGCCATTCTTCAGCGTCATCAACCTCACAACGACCCACGAATCCCGATGCTGGCCCCGCGAAGGCGAGAAACTAATTCACGACCCGGCTAAAGTGGCGGTGCCGCCATACTATCCTGACACATCAATTGTCCGCGAAAACCTTGCTCGGTACTACGACAACATCACCAGGATGGACAACCAGGCCGGCGCCATCCTCGAACAGTTGGAGCAGGATGGCCTGGCGGAAGAGACAGTAGTATTTTTCTGGAGCGACCACGGCCGGGGACTGCCGCGATGCAAAAGATGGCCCTACGATTCAGGCCTGCACGTGCCTCTGCTCATCCGCTGGCCGGGCAGGATTAAACCTGGCAGTACCTGCGACGATTTGGTCAATCTCGTCGACCTTGCCCCCACGCTGCTGAGTTTAGCTGGCGTTAAGGTACCGTCGTACATTCAGGGCAGAGTATTGCTTGGCGACCGAAAGGGCAAGCCGAGAAAGTACGTCTTCGGCGGTCGCAATCGTATGGACCTGAGTAGTAACGATTATATACGAACCATTCGCGACAAGCGCTACCGATACATCCGCAATTTCACGCCGGAAGTTCCGTACGCCCAGCGCATCGACTATATGGAAAGGATGCCCATCATGCAGGAGTGGCGCCGCCTGCACGCCGAAGGCAGGCTCACCGGGGCCCAGAAACTTTTCTTCCGCCACCCCAAGCCTCCTGAGGAACTTTACGACATCCTCACTGACCCGCACGAGGTGAATAATTTGGCCGACTCGCCTGAACACCAACACATACTCAACAGGATGCGTGCCGAGTTGGAAAGGTGGATTAAAGACACCGGCGATTTGGGCGGTCTCGACGAAGACAAACTTATCGAGCGGATGTGGCCGGGGCGAAAGCAGCCCGTAACGGCCACGCCGACCGTTGACACTACTACCGCCGCAAACGGCAAAATTGTAGTGACGATAAGCTGCGCCACCGACGGCGCTTCCATCGGATATCGGCTGGACGACCAGGGACGCTGGATGATTTATGCTGAGCCGATTATCCTGACTGCTGGCGCTATTTTGCAGACCAAGGCCATCCGCATCGGTTACAGGCAGAGCAAAATGCTGCGCTTCGCACTTGATTCGGTGAAGTGAAACAGTATGATAATGCACATCGGATTTAATAAAACCGCTTCTTTAACAAGGAGAGAACGAAATGAGTAGAGACAGTTACACACGTCGTGATTTTTTGAAGACTTTGGGGATAGCAACGACAGCTTTAGCAATACCGGGCTGCAGGAGCAGCAGAAAAGCTTCTGCCGGCAAACCCAATTTTGTTGTCATTTTTACCGACGACCAGGGCTACGCTGACGTCGGTTGTTTTGGGGCAAAAGGGTTCGAAACACCCAATCTTGACCAAATGGCCGCCGAGGGCGCCAAGTTCACCAGCTTTTACTCGGCCGCTCCCGTCTGCACGCCGTCACGGGCGGCCCTGTTGACCGGCTGCTATCCCATGCGCGTCAGCATTCCCCGCGTCCTGTTTCCAAGAGACAACATCGGCTTGAACCCCGACGAAATCACTATCGCCGATATACTCAAGACCCGCGGCTACGCCACCTGCTGCATCGGCAAGTGGCATCTCGGACATCTGCCGGAGTTTCTGCCGACCCGGCAGGGCTTCGACTATTACTTCGGGATTCCTTATTCAAATGATATGAACCCTGTTGTGCTTGTCGAAGGTGAGCAGACAATCGAGCGCAAACCCGACCAGAGCCAGTTGACTCGCCGCTACACCGAAAAGGCCGTGCAGTTCATCAAGAAAAACAAGAACCGGCCCTTCTTCGTTTACCTGCCCCACACAATGCCCCACGTACCGCTGTTTGTCTCCGACAAGTTCAAAGGCAAATCCAGGCAGGGACTTTACGGCGATGTCATTATGGAGCTCGACTGGTCGGTCGGCCAAATACTCAAAACACTCAAGCAGCTTGGCATTGATGAAAAGACGCTGGTGATTTTCACCTCGGACAACGGGCCGTGGCTTTCCAAGGGTGCCCACGGTGGCTCTGCAAAACCTTTGCGAGACGGCAAATTCGCAACCTACGAAGGCGGCATGCGCGAGCCTTGCATCATGCGCTGGCCCGGCAAAATCCCCGCTGGCGCCGTCTGCTCCGAAATAGCAACAACCATGGACTTCCTTCCCACGTTCGCAAAGCTGGCCGGCGCAAAGGTACCCACCGACCGGATTATCGACGGAAAGGATATTTTCGCACTGATGACGGACCCGAAGGCCAAAACCCCCTACAAAGAATTTTTCTACTACTTCGAAACCCAGCTTGGGGCCGTCCGCTCCGGCCAATGGAAACTAATCTTGGAGCGTAAGAGGGGAAGGGAGACCATCCCTGCGGGACTCTACAACCTGGAAGAAGACATTGGGGAGACGCAAGATGTTTCCGCACAGCATCCCGCAATAGTTCGGCGGCTCGCCGCCCTGGCTGATAAAATTCGTGAGGATATCGGCGACTCCGTCGCCGGAGTAACAGGCAAAAACGTAAGACCCCACGGCCGCGTCTAAACAGACCCGGCCGATAGCGGCTTCTGCCCTTGCGAAATTGCTGCAACCTGGATATTATGGCGTAAATGGCAGCGAAATCGCGCAAAGACAAGGCCAAGCGAGGCTCTGCGGCGGTCAACAAAAAGGCCTATCGAAACTATGAGCTTATCGAGAGGTTCGAGGCCGGTCTGGAACTCCTGGGCACGGAGGTAAAATCGTTGCGGGCTGGTGCCGCGGACTTGAGCGGCTCATACGCGAGAATTGACAGTGACGAATGCTGGCTTGTCGGCGCAAACATAGCACAATACGAAAAGGCGGGCTTGGCCAATCACGACCCGACCAGAAAAAGAAAACTGCTGCTGCACAAGACCCAAATCCGCAAAGTGACAGTTAAGCTTGAGCAGCGGGGTTTTACATTTGTACCCCTGCGAATCTACTTCAATGACAGGGGCCTGGCGAAAATAGAATTGGCACTGGCCAGAGGCAAAAGAAAATACGACAAGAGAACCAGAATTACCGAACGCACACAGAAACGGGAAGTCGACAGGGATATGAAGAAGTATCGCCGATAACTAAAAGATGAGAAATTTATAGAGGCTCGTAAATTATGGCTGAAGAAGAAAAAAAACAGGAGAAAAAAATCATAATCGATGAGGATTGGAAAAAGGAGGCCCAGAAAGAGAAAGAGATATTGGCTGCCAAGGAAGAATCTGAGAAAAAAGAGGCACTGGAAGAAGACAAGCACCGCGGTCCCTTACCTAAGGGCAATTTTGCCGCGCTGATAAGCATGCTCACTACGCAGGCGTTATTTGCCTTGGGCGTCCTGCAGATAAAAGGACAGGAAGAAAAGGGGCCGGATTTGGAGATGGCAAAATACAATATCGATATGCTCGAAACCCTTGAGGAGAAAACCAAGGGAAATCTGACCGAAGAGGAACAGCAGGTCTTGACAAATACTCTCAACGAGGTCCGTATGGCCTACGTTAAGATCGCAGATCAAGCCCCGCCTAAACCTTAATAAACGACGGTGTAACTATAATAGACAAACAAATCTTGTTCGTTAACGGAGAAAAGTAGTGAAAAGCCAAAAGGCTTTATCAACTCGCATCGTTTTCTTCATTGGTCTTGCTATTGGTATCACCATGGTTTTTCTGATTGGTGTAATCATGAGTCGCACAATAGGAAAAGAACTTACAAGCGGTTCAAGAACTTTCGGCGATATAAGAATAGTTGTCCAGAAACAGGGAGACCCCAAAGGCATTGAAATTCCTGAAGGACTGTTGGTAGAGCACGCGAAAGAGCTTTGGATAGCAAAGGACGATATCCCGTTTCTGCTGATAACGCAAGATAAAGCAGGCAAAGTTAACAGTTTGTATCTATGTAAACACTCCCATAGACCTGTCTTCTGGATGAAACCTTTGCATTCTCCAGGTAAATGGGGCAATGCCGTGTATAGTTGTGTCAGGTTAACCGAAAAGCCCGTCGGAGATGCTCTCACAGATATAGACTTTAACGGTCGTTTTGATTTTAAACTTACTTGCGCCGCTGATGGAAATGGTATATCACGTTTTATATTTGTCGATGATTCTTGGCAAAAGGTCGATCATTACAGTGCTAAAGAAATGGAAGCAACAATCAGAGAAACGAGATATACCTTTGACCCCAACACCGGTTGCTGGGAGATGGCTCAATAATTGAGCTTATATAACGCCAAGTATTGCTATAATGGCGAATATATTAGAAAAAATCATTGCGGATAAAAAGGCCGAAGTCAGCTATCGGCGCTCACAAAAGAGTCTTGAGCAGCTCAAAGAAGATGTTCGCTCGAAGCCCAAGTGCCGTAACTTCTACAAAGCTGTTACCAAGCGCAACAGCCGCGGCATAAACGTTATCGCTGAGGTCAAAAAGGCATCGCCGTCGGCCGGTGTTATTCGTCAGGATTTCGACCCGGTGACAATTGCGCAGACCTACGAGAAATGCGGCGCCGATGCAATCAGCGTGCTCACCGATGAAAAATATTTCCAGGGTCGGCTCGAATACATAAACCAAATCAAGCAAGTGGTTGACTTGCCGGTTCTGCGAAAAGACTTTATTATTGACGTTTGGCAGGTTTACGAATCCCGTGCCGCCGGCGCCGATGCGATACTTTTGATAGCCGAAGCACTCAAGCCCGGCGAGCTTATGGACTTAATGATAGCCGCTGCAGAACTAACGCTTACGGTCCTTCTTGAGGTGCACCAGGCCGATACGCTCCTGGCGGTCCGAAGTCTGATTGGCTTCCCTAAAAAGGGCTACAGCATTCTTGGAATCAACAATCGTGACCTCAGCACAATGCAGGCCGATTTGAATACGACCAGCCGATTGGCCGAGCTTTTCGACAATAAAAACGAACTCGTCGCCGAAAGTGGAATAAAGTCACGGGCCGATGTTGAAAAGCTAAAGTCCGTCGGCGTAAGGGCCGTCCTTGTCGGCCAGGTATTGTGTGAGAGCCCTGATATAGAAAAGAAATTCACGGAGCTGTTCGGCTGACGACCGATGGATTATCTAATTTTGGCGGCAATTGGTATTGTGATGGGGCTTTTCGGCGGCCTGCTCGGCATCGGCGGTTCGGTCGTTATGATTCCCGCCCTTGTATTTGCCCTCGGCGAAAACCAGCATCTCTATCAGGCCTCCGCCATGATTTGTAATTTCTTCGTTGGGACCACAGCAGCAATGGTCCATAAAAAAGCCGATGTCTTAGTCTTGGATGTTATTAAGTGGCTGGTCCCCGCCGCTGCTGTCGGTATTATAATCGGCGTTGCTATCAGTAACAGCTCCGCCTTTGCCCACGGCAACAGTTATCTCTTGGCCCGCATGTTTGGGCTCTTTATGATTTATGTGGTTGCTTACAACTGTCTAAAATTCCGCAGGCATAGCAGCCAAGCCGATGACTTTGACATATCCAAAACCCGCAGTTCGCTTCCTTTGACCATACTTTGTGGTTTGTTGACCGGAATACCGGCCGGCTTGTTGGGAATCGGCGGCGGAACTATCTGTGTCCCTGCACAGCAGTTTTTCTTGAAGATGCCGTTGAAAAGGGCTATCAGCAACTCCGCCGCTACTATTGCTTCGATTGCACTAATAGGGGCATTTTACAAGAACATAACGCTGCCGCAGCACAGTATCGAGATAACCGAGTCTCTCAGGATAGCGATACTTGTAATTCCCTGTGCTATCGTGGGTGCCTTTTTGGGCAGTAGGGCTATGCACAAACTGCCGAGCAATATAGTCAGAGCTGTTTTCATCCTCATTTGCGCCCTTGCCTGCTATAAGCTGCTCACCGTCGCACCGGCTGGCTGACCGTCAGCGTTCACTGTCTTTTCTCTGCGCTTTCTGGATTTTTGCCCACTCGTCACGCAATGTCACCGTCCTGTTAAATACGAGCTTTCCGGAAGAGCTGTCAGGGTCGATGCAGAAATAGCCCAGCCGCTCGAACTGGTATCGCCTTAGCTGCTTTGCATCCACCAGACGCTGTGTGAAAACCCTCATATAGAAAAGAAATTCGCCGAACTACTCGGCTAACAACCAAGTTCGAGGTGGCCCTAATAATCTTCTATTTCAATTTTCTCCAGTTCTTCTTGTAGAATCGAGCAACTTGACATCCTCTGATTTGTTACCAGCTTTGTCATATACGTATACCCACACATCCACTTTATTAGCTTTTGGAACAGAAACCCATACAGGAGGCAAAGTGTCTTCCCAAAATTTGCCCGGGTAAAGGCTTTCGATGGAGAAGTCGTCGCTTCGGATGTATTTGTTAACCAATTGCTCAAAATCAGTATTTACGTATTTACTCCAAAGCTGTCCATCTTTCTGCTGATGCTTATCTCGAATTTGTATTGCAACCCAATGAGCATCCGCAACTTCAAAAGGCAAGCAGTGAACATATGCAGGATAATCTTCTTCTAACGTTGTTTTCACGCCATTTGAATCAACGTATTCCTCTTTTATGACAAAACCAATGGTATCTCTATCTTCGTCAAATATTGTGAACGCAAGCAGGACTTTATCAATCTTTTGAGGTTTACCTAATACCGCATTGACGAGGATGGGCTTGCAGTCAACAACATCGTTTTGCCATTTTGACATAGCCAATTCGGCATGTTTTTTAACATCAACAGGATTTTCAGGATTTTTTATAATTCTTCCGAGAACGTAAACGACGGGGTCAAAATCCTTTGATTCCGACGAATTTTTTCTGCATGCTGAAACAGTCAGCAGCAAAAACGTCATGAAAAGAACCATACGTACTAAAACATACTTGTTTGATGATATGTGTCCTTTCATGATAATCCCCTTCAAGATTGTACCTATCTCTTCTTCCGCAGCTTTTGGATTCTGGCCCAAGGGTCACGCAGCGATACTGTCCGATTAAATACGAGCTTTCCAGCAGTAGTGTCGGGGTCAACGCAGAAATAGCCCAGCCGTTCAAACTGAAACCTGTCCGACGGTTTTGCGTCTGCAAGTGACGGCTCAACTTTGCAGGAAGTCAGTACCTCCAGCGATTTCGGATTGACGTTCGATTTGAAATCCTCGCCCTCGGCAACATTGTCCGGGTTCCCCTTTGTAAAGAGATGCTCGTACAAGCGCACTTCGGCTTCGATTGCGTGTCCTGCCGAGACCCAGTGCAGCGTTGATTTGACCTTGCGGCCGTCCGGTGCGTCACCACCTCGCGTCGCCGGGTCATACGTGCAGTGCAGCTCAACAACTTGGCCGTTTTCGTCTTTGACTACGTCGGTACAGGTAACAAAGTACGCATATCGCAGCCGAACCTCTCGGCCGGGTGCTAAGCGGTAGAACTTCTTCGGCGGGCTCTCCATAAAATCTTCTCGTTCGATGTACAGTTCCTTCGAGAATGGGACCTTTCGCGTGCCCGCGCTTGGGTCCTCGGGATTGTTGATGGCCTCCATCTCTTCGACCTTACCTTCAGGGTAGTTGTCGATGATAACTTTTAATGGCCGCAGAACTGCCATCACTCTTGGCGACGTCTTGTTCAAATCTTCCCGCACACAGTGTTCGAGCAGTGCAATATCAACGGTACTGTTGAACTTATTGACCCCGATGCGCTTACAGAAGTTTCGGATAGACTCCGGCGAATAACCGCGACGTCGCAGCCCGCAAATGGTCGGCATACGCGGGTCGTCCCACCCACTGACCAAACCCTCCTGAACTAATTGCAGCAGCTTTCGCTTGCTCATCACGGTATAGGATAGATTTAGCCGGGCGAACTCAATCTGTTGCGAATGGTAAACGCCCAACTGGTCAAGGTACCAGTCATATAACGGACGATGATTTTCAAATTCCAGTGTGCAAATCGAATGTGTGATTTTTTCAACAGAATCTTCCAGCCCGTGCGCCCAGTCATACGTCGGATAAATGCACCACTTATCGCCTGTGCGGTGGTGTGTTGCGTGCAGGATGCGATACATAATCGGGTCGCGCATATTCAGGTTGGGATGCGCCATATCAATCTTGGCCCGCAGCGTCCGCAAGCCGTCGGGAAACTCACCTGCGCGCATCCCTTCAAACAAATCAAGGTTCTCTTCGGCGCCGCGGTCACGATACGGACCGTTCTTCCCAGGCTCAGTTAAGGTGCCGCGGTATTCTCTGATCTCGTCTGCCGTCAAGTCACAGACGTATGCCTTGCCGGCTCTTATGAGCTGCACCGCGTACTCATACATCTGCTCAAAGTAGCCCGAGGCAAAGTATAGTCGCTCTTCCCAATCGAACCCGAGCCATCGGACGTCTTCCTTGATAGCCTCGATATACTCTTCTTCTTCTTTTATTGGATTGGTGTCATCGAAGCGCAGATTGCACAGGCCACCTTTGTTCTCGGCTGCGATGCCAAAACTCAGGCAGATAGCCTTGGCGTGCCCGATGTGAAGATAGCCGTTCGGCTCAGGTGGAAATCGAGTATGCACCCGCCCATCCCATTTATTAGTCTTTAGGTCTTCGGCGACAATCTGCCGAATAAAATCGAGTTTGATATTTTCTTCCTTGCTCGGCGTTTTCACGGTTTATCGTTCCCACCTTTCGAATTCAATACATCAAAGTTACCAGCGATGCTAATTTAGCATATTATTATTGCCTCGTCCAGTTAGTCATCGCCGGCGTCTGAAGGAACAGGTACAGATGGTGCTTTAGAAAAGTGAATCCTACAGGATAACTTCACGCGGGAGCACTCGGCGAGGCGGGGCCAAAAATACAGCAGGAGAATTGAAACGCCGGCCGCAGCCAGGCAGACAAGCTGAGACAAAGTAATAGGGCCAACGTACAGATGATGATCGAAGTCGCCCCTGAAGATTTCGGTGGCTGCCCGTCCCAGACCGTAGAGAATCAGGAACCATAACAGCATTGTTCCCCGCCATCGTTCGTATTTTAGTACTTTGAAAACTACGAGAACGCACAGAACAACCAGGATTTCGTAAATCTGCGTCGGGTGCAAAGGTATTCCCGCCGGTGCGCCCGCGGCCCCTTCAGGAAATGTAATCGCCCAGGGCA
>CAZOUM010000016.1:0-49421 GCA_964582985.1 uncultured Pirellulales bacterium
GGCTGTGCTGCCACAAAACCACTGATAGCAAATAAAGTGCCGAACAGAATTGCCAAAAGCGCGCATTTTTGCAAATTTCTTACCACTTTTTACGCATTTTTACCAATTTTTGACCAATTTTTTCTTGCCTATTTTGCCCAAACCCCACAAACCAACTCCGCCACCCCCGTTTTTCGCTCAAAAACAGCGATTGCCCCCAAAATCACCAAAGAATAAGCCCCAAAAAAGCCAATTTCACCCTTAACCAGATTTTTTGTTGACCCACGCTCATTATCAGATAAGCTCCAGCTACAATTTTTCCTTTCCAGGAATTCGTCCAAAATGGCCGAAAAGCAGCATAATTCCGCCGACATCGAGAAATGGCTCAAGCTAATCAGAGCTGAGAGCGTCGGCTCCACCACCTTTGCAAAGCTCATAAAGCACTTCGGCTCACCTGACCGGGCCCTGGGCGCTTCAGTCAGTGAGCTAACTCACATAGATGGCGTAGGTTACAAAACCGCCCAACAAATCACCAGAACACGTAATAAATTTGATGCAACCACTGAATTGGAACTGGCTGAGAGGCTCGGCGTCTGGATAATCCACCTTGAAGACGAGCGTTACCCACCTTCGTTGAAGCAGATTTATGACCCCCCACCCGTTCTTTATATCAAGGGCACTTTGAGCGACACCGACAGCTTAGCCATTGCAATCGTGGGCACCCGGCGCTGCAGTCTGTACGGCCAGGAGCAAGCGTCGCGACTCGCTCATTTCTTAGCATCCGCTGGCTTCACAATCTGCTCGGGAATGGCTCGTGGGATAGATACTGCTGCACATCAAGGAGCGCTATCCGCCAGGGGACGCACAATTGCCGTGCAGGGCTGCGGCCTCGCGAACATCTTTCCACCCGAAAACAAAAGATTATTCGAACTCATAGCCGAATCCGGGGCCTGTATCAGCGAACTCCCGTTACAGTATGAGCCGCTTTCCGAAAACTTCCCGCCCCGCAACAGGATAATAGCAGGGCTCTCGCTGGGTACAATCGTCGTTGAAGCTCCCTTAAATTCGGGCGCGATGATCACAGCCAGAAGCGCACTGGACAACAACCGGGAGGTCATGGCCGTGCCCGGCAAAGTTGATTCACCGCTGAGCAAGGGTGCCCATCAATTGATAAAGCAAGGAGCCAGGCTGGTTGAATCTGTCCAGGACGTGATGGAAGCCCTGGGGTACGTCGGAAAGCGCCTCAAAAGCCACGTTACCGCCGCTGCCGAAAGTGCTTGTGAAAGAGCTGAAACGCCTTTGTTCAACGTCGGCCAACTAAATCTAAGCGGCGACGAAAAAAAGATTTATCATTATTTGGGTAAGGAACCGTTGCACACAGAGCAAATCATCGCTGAGACGAAAATAGCTGCAGGAAGTGTCCACGCTGGTCTAATATCGCTTAGGCTCAAGGGATTGATAAGACAACTGCCGGGCGGCGGTCTGTTTCTGCGAAGTTAGGTCATTTTCCATGTTTCCAGTGTTGCGAGCTACAGCGTCAGATTCGCAGTCTTTTTCCTGATGGCTCCAGGCAACCCAAGCTAATCGTGAAAAAAGCGAGTTTTTCTCACATCAGAGAAGACTGCGATTGTAACCACATACGCATACGACAGTTACAGCAAATACGACAAGGTGCGTAAAGTTGAAATTCGCTACCCAAGCCCCCTATTTTCTCTAAAGTATTTGTTTGCGGTCCACCGATAGTAGTATTGCCTATTTTAACATTTGGGGTTGCTGCCCCATCCAAGCTGTAAGAATGGGAAATATATACAGAATAGAGAATAGCTTTTGGAGGCTCGATTATGACGAAAGAAGGCACTCTCGCACGTTATCTGGTCGCCCTGCTTGAGGGAGACCGGAAGCGATCCCGTACCGTTATTGAAGAAACCCTCCAAACCGGCATACCCGCTAATTCAGTTTATGTGGACGTTATATGGCCGATCATGGTGGAAATCGAGAAGTTATCTCGCTCAGACAGGATCACTGCAGTTCAAGAGCACTTGGCGACGCGGATCAACCGCACTATTGTCAACCAGCTTCAAAACAAGTTACCACACAGACCCTTCAAAAAGAAGAAGATAGCCGTATGTTGTGCCCCGAACGAATTGCAGGAACTCGGCGCTCAAATAATAGCCGACCTGTTTGAAAGTGATGGATGGGAAGTTAGATTTCTCGGCGGCGGCCTAAGTAATGATGATATCCTTGCCTTCATAAATGAATACGCCCCCCATATCCTCCTGATTTACGGCACCGCGCCAAAGCAAGCACCGCACATCAGGAGCTTGATAGATACCATAAAGACTATCAATGCCTGGCCCAATATGCGAATCCTACTCTCGGGTGGCGTCTTCAATCGAGCAGAAGGGCTGTGGCAAGAAATCGGTGCCGACCTGTTCGCTGGCACGGCTGTGGACGCGCTACACGCAGCCTCACAAGACACACCTGTCGAACCGGCGCCGGCGGCAGCAAGCCGCCGGAGAAAAAGACGCCAGAAGGTAGTCCAAAGCCCGTCACTGGAGGTTGCATGAGAGTGGTTAGACATTTCGTCTGACTGCTGCCTATTTGGTGCTTCTTATCCAAGAAACTATCGCTGCTAAGTGTCAGCCATTTCGCTTAGAAACCGCTCGTTGGGGACAAGCAAAATCAGTGCGCGTCTTTTTGCAGCTTATATTCCACGCTATCGACTAAAGCTTGCCAGCTTGCTTCAATGATGTTCTCTGAGACGCCGACGGTGCCCCAGACTAACTTCTTGTCTCGCGATTCGATTATCACCCGCACACGGGCAGCGGTTCCAGCACCGGCGTTAACGACACGGACCTTGTAGTCGATCAGTCGCATCTCATTGATGCTTGGGAAGAAATTCTCAAGCGACTTTCGAAGAGCTGCATCAAGTGCATTCACCGGGCCATCACCCTCCCCGACTACGTGCTCAACCTTTTCACCAACCTTCAGCTTAACCGTTGCCTCAGTAACGAGATTGCCGGTTGTGTCCTTCTCGACAGTTACATGGTACTTTATAAGGTCAAAGGACGGCTTATAAGTGCCCATAATCTTTTTGACCAGCAGATCAAAACTGGCATTAGCCGCCTCAAATTGATACCCCTCATTCTCAAGCTGCTGAACACGGCCAAGTATTTCCCTGGCCAACCTCTTATCCTCAGCTATCTTCTCCTTTTCAAGTTCGGCCAAAATATTCGACTTACCGCTCAGTTCAGATATAAGGAACCGTCGTTCGTTGCCGATGAGCTTCGGGTCAATATGCTCATACGTACGCTTGTTTTTGCGCAAGGCGTCGACATGTAGACCGGCCTTATGTGCAAAGGCACTTTCACCGACATAAGGCATATTCATCACCGGTGTCAGATTTCCCATCTCGCAAACAAAACGTGAGACCTCCGTCAAGGTTTTGACCTTTTCAAGACTGAGGACCTCAAGACCCATCTTAAATGCAAGGTCAGGTATGACTGTGCACAAATTGGCGTTGCCGCACCGCTCGCCGAGCCCGTTAATAGTGCCCTGAACGTGACAGGTGCCAGCCCGAACTGCCGCTAAGGTATTGGCTGTTGCACAGTCGCTGTCATTATGCGCATGAATGCCAACCACAGTCGAACTTAGTTCAGTACAGACGGTCTTTGTAATTTCGTACACTTCGTTCGGCAGACATCCGCCGTTGGTATCGCAAAGCACCACTACATCAGCCCCAGCCTCAGCCGCAGCAGATAGAACCTTCATCGAATATTCACGGTTTTCCTTGTAGCCGTCGTAGAAATGCTCAGCATCGAAAATAGTCTCAAGACCGTGCTTTTTTAAAAACTTCACCGAGTCAGCGCAAATTGCCAAATTCTCATCCAGCGAGCAGCCCAGCACTTCCGTTACGTGCATATCCCAGCTTTTGCCGACTATGGTCGCAGCCGATGTTTTGCACTCAAGCACAGCGCGGAGCGAAACATCATCAGAAACCTTTACGTTCGCTCTGCGGGTGCTGCCGAATGCGACGACTTTTGAATTTTTCAAACCCAACCTGGCTACTTCCTGGAAGAACTGCATCTCCTTGGGGTTCGAAGCCGCATATCCTCCCTCAATGTAATCGATGCCAAGCTTATCGATACATCGGGCGATTGAGAGCTTATCTTCCAGTGAAAAGCTGACGCCCTCGGTTTGCATGCCGTCCCGCAAAGTCGTATCGTAAATCTTTATCTTTTCCATAGCTAATTTTGCACCTTGAACGCCGTATCCACACAGTTAGGTTATTTTATGGTATCTCATTTTAGCCGGATAATATAGGGATGTAAAGGGCAAAAGTCTGGGGCAAATATTGCTGGGCTGCGCCCCGGATAACCAAATTTATTTGTAACCGTTCAGGCCTTTTTCAGGCCTAAGGTAGTAGTGATGGTGTAAGAGTTTGGAAATAATAGGCGGACAAGGCATCTTGGAGGAATTGCCAGGCGGTTCGGCGCTTGAAAAATGGAGGTTGATTTGCTTGACACCCAGCGTTAAGTGTGTTATAAAGTGATTAGACAAAACGAGGCGGTTATTTGATACTGGTCGCGGTGCCCAATAGTGTGAAAATGGCCGCGAAATGAAAACTCTGAACAGGAGGAACAAACCATGGGGAAGAAAAAATCATTAATTATTGTGTCGCTAATTGTCTTTGTGCTTTCATGCGTCCCAGCCTTCGCTGATTGTCCATCGGCTGACCTTACCGGCGACTGTTTTGTCAATTTCGAAGATTTCGCTCTAATCAAACCTCGGTTACTCAACAATTGCGATTTGAATGACGTAAATACGCTGGCGAATCAACTGCCGGAATCAGGAGTTCCTACAGACCCCTGTATTATGGTCTGGGTGGATATAAACGACTCGGGTGTTACCAAGCTGTGGCTTTTACGTTTTGTCGCCCTTGGACGTGACCTAGGTTCCGACGAACACAAGCACAAGGGCTTCAATGGACAAATGAGCAAATATGAAACCACCAATGCTCAATACTGTGTGTTTCTCAACGATTCACTTGCTTCCGGCGATATATACGTAAGCAGCTCCATAGTTCATGACGCCTACGGCACACACCCCGGATACATAGTTTATGGCGCCAACGGTACAAACCCCGGAGAGGATTTCGTTAACGAAGTCTATTTTGAAACCTATTCGAGCAATAAGGGTAGTCAGATTGACTATAACAATGTAAGCGGAACTTTCAGCGTCCGAACTCGAGACAGCTATGATATGAGCAATCATCCTGTAGTCGCGGTAAGCTGGTACGGAGCGACAGCCTTTTGTAATTATTATGGTTATAGATTGCCTACTGAGTGGGAATGGCAGGCGGTGGCCGACTTCGACGGCACTTACATATATGGATGCGGTAAAACAATAAGCCAGGGCAAAGCAAACGTTTGGCAGGGCAAATTCGTCAATCCGCTTGGCTTGTCTGATTATCCTTATACAACCCCGGTTGATTATTATGAGACAAACGGTCCCGGCCCATACGGGTACGGGATGTGCGATATGGCGGGTAATGTCTTCGAATGGACTGATAGCTGGCAGTCTGGTCTTCACATCTTTCGCGTTGTCAAAAGCACCAGCTTCTTCTACAGCGGATACGAACGCGGCTGTGTCTGGAACAGGGGCGGGACAATGCCGGGGGAGGCCTACCTCTACGACGACATCAGTTTTCGTGTTGTCCTGGATTCAAATTAACACTTTGCCCTTTGCTCTTTTACCCTTTGTATCCGAGCGAAGCAAGGGCGCGCTATATTTTGGAAGTAAAGGTAGAAGGCATAAGTCAGAAGTCAGTAGAAAAAGGCAAGAGGTCGAAGTCACATTGTTATGCCCAACCTGATCGGGCATCCAGACAGACAAAGACCGAATGAGGTAACGAAAGAATGGATTCCCGCCCCCAATCGGGTTGAGGGCAGGCTTTGCGCGGGAATGACATGGTAAGCGCAGACGACTAACGATGTCATGCCCGACTTGATCGGGCATCCAGAGTAAGCGTAACATCGATGCAAAATCGCATTTTGTCTATATCCTCGCCAGTAAACGAAATGGCACGTTGTACATCGGTATGACGGGCAATCTGTTAAAACGGGTCGACCAGCACAAGAACGACCTGGTCGAGGGCTTTACGGCAAAATATGGCGTGCATCAGTTGGTGTATTATCAGCGGTATCACAATGTCAACGATGCGACAAAGTGGGAAAAGCAATTGAAAAAATGGAACCGGCAATGGAAAATCGAGTTGATCAAAAAAGACAATCCCGAATGGCGGGAACTGTTTGATGAATTGGTGGAGGCGAGGCCTTACGCATAAGATAAACTGGATTCCCGCTCCCCGTTTTCGCGGGGACAAGCTTCGCGGGAATGACACCTATAGCAGGGCTTTGTTTGTACGGATGATTATTTCAGACGTAAGAAGTATTTGAAAACAGGAACTTGGCAGAACACCCGTCCATTTTAGCTCAGGACTGTCCTGATGTAAAGAGGCATGTTAGCAGCAAAATAACGCTTCCAAAACTGCACTTGGGAAAGGAATTTTCATAAAGAGTTGTTTGTAAGCAGGCCGATAATTGAATATAATTCCTGGCCTAATGTGAACCCGCGGTCGTAAGACCGTTTATTTTGTTGTAACCAAGATGCAACTAACACAAATATTGCAACCAGCTTGTATCAAAGTTCCGCTGGATGGTGAAGACAAGCAACTTGTTATAACCGAGTTAGTGGATTTGCTCGATGCAAATGGATTGCTCTTAGACAGGAATACTGTTTTGGAAGCGGTCTTAGCGCGTGAGCAGACCCGCAGCACCGGAATTGGCTCAGGAATCGCTATCCCCCATGGCAAATGTAAAGCCGTCAAGGAGCTTGTTATGGCCGTTGGAATTGCGCATGAGCCGATTGATTTTGCCAGTGTCGACGGAAAGCCTGTCACAATCGTACTTCTCTTAGTATCACCTGCTGACCAAACCGGCCCCCATATTCAGGCTTTGGCCAGAATAAGCAGGCTAATGCTTGATGAGAGATTCAAACAAGGACTTGAAGAAGCAACCTCTGCTGAGCAGGTCTACGAGCTTTTGAGCAGTAAAGAGAATGAATAGGCGCTGCTAATCCAGGAACCGCATGTTCTGAACCGGCAGCAGCCAACTACTTCGGCGTCTCCCAGAGAATCAGACCCAGCTCGTAGGGGTCCACCAGATTGCTGTTTCTGGGCAAAATCCTCACAGCCACTCCATGCTGACCCGTTCTTTTGCAGACCACCAAACCTGCAAACCAATGTTCTCCTTCTTGCTCCGAATTCTCTTTGTGAGCCATTCTTATTGCCGAGCCGTCTCTTATGTTTCCGCGGGCATCCACCGAACCATGATAAAGCTCGACTGAAACATCGTCAGGGTCCGCCTTGCCAAGCTTAATCAGTGCCCTGATGCTAAGCTCTGAGCCGACTTTAGGCTGGGGTTGTTTGCGACTTAGTTCGACTTTTCCTTCTCCGTTGTTGACCTCTATTTTCACATCTTTGATGGCAATTTCAGACCAGAGTGCTCTCATATTGCAATTCCACGCTGCAAGCCTCTTGGCTTTAGACATAGCTCCACCCGTCAGATATTGCCATCTGGCCGCAGCCGGATTATAAAATCTTCGCACATAATCACGCACCATCCTGTTAGTGTTGAATCCCGCCGTTATCTTCTCGATAGAGTTTTTCATCCTGCGTATCCAGGCCCGCGGCAAATCATCAGCAGAGCGAGTGTAAAACAACGGCACAACCTCGTTTTCCAGGATATTATAGACCGCCTGCGACTCTACCATATCCTGATAAGCGACATCTTCATACCTTTCGCCTGCTCCGATGACCCAACCTATGTCCGGCCTGTAACCTTCGCACCACCACCCATCCAAAGTGCTCATATTCAAGGCACCGTTAATTGCCGCCTTCATCCCGCTTGTGCTGCTCGCCTCCAGAGGTCTGCGAGGTGTGCTGAGCCAAACATCAACTCCCTGAACCAGGAACCTCGCCACATTGATATCATAATCCTCAAGAAAAAGTATGCGCCGTCTCACATTGTACTGCGAGGCAAAGTGAATAATTTGGCGTATGATTTCCTTGCCTTCTGTATCACGCGGGTGAGCCTTGCCGCTGAAAATGACCTGAACAGGACGTTCCGGGTTGCTCAGCAACTTAACAAGCCGCTTCGGGTCTTTAAGCAAGAGATTGGCCCTCTTGTAGCTTGCGAATCTTCTGGCGAAACCAATTGTCAATATTCGCGGGTCGAGAACCTCTTCAGCCCAGTTCAATTCCGTATGATAAGTGCCTCGCCGCTGTATCTGGGCCTTAAGACGGTTGCGGACAAAGACAATCAAACGTTCCTTGCACCGTTGATGTGTCCGCCAGAGTTCTTCATCGGGAATTTGGTTGATCTCTTTCCAAAGCGAATGATTCACAAGCCCATCGGTCCAATTCGGGCCCAAATATCTTTCATACAAAGAACTTATCTCATCTGACAACCAGCTCTTAATGTGAACACCGTTTGTAATCGATTTTATGGGTACCTCACTGACGGGCAGGCCGGGCCAAAGGAACGACCACATATTGCGTGATATATCGCCGTGCAGCTCACTTACACCGTTTTTGTAACTGCTCAACCGCAACGCTATAATCGGCATCTTAAATGACTCGGTATCGTCCTCAGGGTCTACTCTTCCCAACGCGAGAAACTGTTTTCTGTTTATGCCAAGTGCGGGAAAGTAACTTCCAAAGTATTTATCCATCAACTCCACCGAAAACTCGTCGAGCCCGGCTTTCACACATGTGTGCATAGTGAAAATGTTGCCGGCTTTCGTGGCCTCTGCAGCTTCGTCGAAAGTCATATTTTCGGCGTTTCTTAGTTGCCGGATTCGTTCCAGCGCCATAAAAGCGGAATGCCCTTCGTTCATATGGCAGATGGCCGGCATAATACCCATAGCTGCCAATGCCTTTAGACTGCCAATACCCAGCATAATCTCCTGACGAATCCGCATCTCAGCATCGCCGCTATATAGACTGGCAGTAATCATGCGGTCTGTTGGCGAATTAGCGGGTATGTTTGTGTCCAGCAGGTACAATTCTACCTTCCCAATGGATAGGCACCATATCTGAGCTGAAACCTGCCTGCCTGGGTATTCAACGCTGATGGTCAGTGGCCGACCGCTTTTTTTGCGCACCAGTTCAATAGGCATATTATAGAAATCATTCTCGACGTAGAGTTCTTGTTGCCAGCCGTCGACATTTAAATATTGACGGAAATAGCCCTTTTGATACAGAAGCCCGACACCAACTATTGGAACACCGAGGTCTGACGCACTCTTCAAGTGGTCGCCGGCTAAGATACCCAAGCCGCCTGCATAGGTTGGCAAGCATTCATGGACACCAAACTCAGCGCTAAAGTAAGCTATAAATGGCTTGGTGTATTTTGAGCAGACTTTCTCGAACCACGTCGGTCCTTCGAGATACGATTTTATTTTCTCCGAGGCCCGCTGCAGCTCGCACAAAAAGCCTTCACTTTCGGCTAATTCCTCTAATCGAGCCTGGGGAATACTACCGAGAAGTTTGACGGGGTTATGGCCGCAAGCCGTCCACAAGTCGCCGTCGATACGTCTAAACAGTTCCACGAACTCCGGGTTCCAGGACCAGAACATATTCCTGGCAATAATCTGTAGGTCCTTGAGACAATCCGGCAGTGCGGCCAAAACCGTGAAGCTGCGTACTTTTGGCATCTCTGACCCTCTGTAAGTGTTTTACTAACAAATAGTAATAATTGGCGCCGGAAAAATAATTCTCTACCGGCTCTTGTTTAATCGACAAATATATTCTGCGGCTTAACCCCGATAGGCACAGCAAATGCCAAGTTTGGCAGTTTTAGCTGTCCGATATTCTCCCGTTCAGTGAGCTCAACGGCGTCAGCCCAGAAGGATAAGAAAAAGGCCCGCTCAAAAACGGGCCTTTTTATAAATTGCCAGGCTCCTCCGCTGATGCCGTAAGAAAGCCCTTTGAAAAGAACCCATTACTTCTTAGGTGGGTAATCGTTGCTTGTGTCCGAAAGTCCTATCGAGTAGGCGTTTCCGACCCATCAAGACCTGATTTCCCTGAGTACTGGTATCGGTTCTTTCAAATCTTGCTTTCTATACGCACACCGCAGGGGTCAGCCTGCTGTTTTCCTTATACCAAATCCCAGGCGAAAAGTCAATAGAATATCGGCCGACTCCTCGCTTTATTCAAAATCTTTGGCTTTTGCTCCTATCTAACGCTATTTCGGCCTGCCAGCCGCTTTTGCTAAAGCCAAACTCAAATCAGAGCCAAAGCCCATGTGGGTCAAATTCTGCCTTGTCATTGCCTGCGCACCTTGTATACTATGTTTTCATGTTCTTTTGATCTTGGACTTGTGCAAAAAATTAAATGCTGGTCGTCGGCTTCGGAGTGTGGATTTGTTATCGGCTCCTCGTACCTAACGTATAAAATAAACGTTTGCTAAAATCATGTCTAAATTGCTTGTCGTCTCAAATAGGTTAGGCATCAGTGTTGCAAAACAGAGGAACAGCCTTCAATTTGCGCGGAGTGTTGGCGGCCTCGCCACGGGGCTCGCTTCGCTGTCCACATCCCACGAATTTATTTGGATAGGATGGCCAGGGATAACAAGTGAAAAATTAACCGAAGAGAACAAAGCTGAGGCTACACGAAGATTAACTGAGGAGAACTGCCATCCGATTTTTCCTTCCAAGAAACAAATTCAGAATTATTATGAGGGTTTCTGCAATAAGACGGTCTGGCCTCTGTTCCACTATTTCCCCTTGTACACAGTCTACGAAGACCAATACTGGCAGACCTATAACCAGGTCAACGGCCTTTTCTGCGATGCTGTTGCGAAGATAGCCAAGCCAGATGATGATATCTGGGTTCATGATTACCAGTTGATGCTGCTGCCGGGCCTGATAAGAAAGAAAATTCCTGATGCGCGAATTGGTTTCTTTCTTCATATACCTTTTCCCTCTTTTGAATTGTTTCGTCTGCTGCCCTGGCGTACAGAAATCCTAAACGGTCTGCTTGGTGCCGACGTGATAGGTTTTCACACATACGATTATGTGCGGCATTTCCTCAGCAGTGTCGCGCGAATAGCAGGAATTGAACACTCAATGGGTTCGCTGACGGTCGGTGATAGGTTTGTAAAGGTAGACGCATTCCCGATGGGGATTGATTACGAACGATACTCCGGTGCGGCGAGAAACCCAAAGGTCAAGACGAGAATAGCTACAATTCGCAACAAAGTAGGCGACCGCAAAATAATCCTCTCGGTAGACCGATTGGACTACACAAAAGGCATTGTTCAACGGTTGGAAGCGTTTGATTTGTTTTTGTCCCAAAATCCTATGTACAAAGAAAAGGTGACCCTGATACTGGTGGCCGTTCCTTCCCGAATGGGCGTCGAGAAATACACTGAATTGAGGAGACAGCTCGAGGCTCTTGTGGGCAGGATAAACGGGGAACACGGAACTATTGGCTGGGTACCCGTATGGTATCTGTATCGTTTCGTTCCATTTGAGCGACTTGTTGCTTTGTATAATCTTGCAGATGTCGCTTTGGTAACGCCGTTGCGTGATGGTATGAATTTAGTAGCCAAAGAGTTTATCGCCACCAAAACAGACGGCAGGGGTGTCTTGATTCTCAGCGAGATGGCAGGGACCGCCAGTGAGTTAGGAGAGGCTCTTACCGTCAACCCTCGTGATAAAGGAGCAATTGTCCAGGCCATAAAACACGCGCTTGAAATGCCCGCAGACGAGCAGATTGAGCGTAACAGATTGATGCAAAAGAGACTGTCACGATATACCGTCAGAAGATGGGCCCACGACTTTCTTGACACCTTAGCAGATGTCAAGAATACGCAGAAAGGGCTTTCCGTTCGCAAACTTGGCCCATTAGTTGGTAAAAGATTAATCAGTGACTACAGTAACGGCTCAAGACGATTATTTCTGCTTGATTACGACGGAACGCTTATAGGTTTTGCCGGCCAGCCGGAGAGAGCTGAGCCCGGCGAAGACCTTTTGGTCATGTTGCAGAACCTTGCTATTGTTCCTGAGAATGAAGTTGTGATAATTAGCGGCCGAGACAAAACAACGTTAACCCGCTGGCTTGGCGACGTTAACGCGTCATTGATTGCCGAACATGGTGCCTGGATTAAGGAAAAAGGCAAGGACTGGCGGGTGTTAAAGCCGCTGAGAAATGACTGGAAAGACACCATTAGACCTATCCTCGAGTTGTATACTGACAGAACGCCCGGCTCTTCGGTTGAGGAAAAGGACTTTTCCCTGGTCTGGCACTTTCGCAGGTCTGACCCTGAACTGGCCTATCTCAGAACACAGGAGTTGAGGGATGCGATTTTGAACCTGACGGCGAATTTAGATATTGGTGTTTTCGAAGGCAGCAAAATACTTGAGGTTAAAAACATCGGTATAAGCAAAGCACATGTGGCAGAATCGTGGCTAAGAAAACAGAAATGGGACTTTATCCTTGCTGCGGGCGACGATTACACCGACGAAGATTTATTTTCGGTTCTTCCTGAGGATGCATACTCAATCAAAGTAGGGTATAGTATTTCCAAAGCACGGTTCAACCTGGAGTCGGTCGATGAACTCAGACTGCTGCTTGGGAAACTAATTAAAACCAAAAGTCATTAAGGAGATAATATGTTACGTCTTGAAGATTATCGTCATATAGTACCTGACGAAAAATTAGTCGAAATTTATGCCAGAGCGAGAAAACTTTACGGTAAACACATTGTTCACCTGAACGCAACATATCAGGGCGGCGGGGTTGCAGAGATTCTCTATCCCCTCGTATTATTGATGAATGACGTCGGTATAAACGCCGGCTGGCGAATCTTGCATGGCAGTCAAGAGTTCTTTGAAGTCACAAAGAGCTTTCACAATGCCATTCAGGGAGCAAGGCTCAATTTATCTGAGCGAAAAAAGCGTGTTTACCTTCAAGTAAACGAGAATTTCTCAAAGTTTACACATCTCGACCATGATTGCGTGATTATTCACGACCCACAGCCGCTTCCTCTTATAAGGTTCTATAGAAAACGCCAACCCTGGATATGGCGATGCCACATAGACCTTACCGAGCCAGATCAGAAGCTATGGGATTTCTTAAAAGGATTTTTGATTAAGTACGACCAAATTGTTGTCTCGAACGAAAAATATCTAAAAGAAGACCTACCTATAGACCAGAGGATTATGTTCCCGGCGATTAATCCCCTCAGCCAGAAGAACAGAGACATTGACGGCAAAACCGTGCTGGATTATGTTGAGAAAGCGGGCATCCCAACAGATAAACCTGTAATTACTCAGGTCTCCAGGTTGGACCCGTGGAAAGACCCGGTCGGCCTGATAGACGTCTTCAAACTCGTTAAGGAGAAAGTCGATTGCAGGCTGGTTTTCTGTTACAACGTGGCCAGCGACGACCCCGAGGGGCTGCAAATGTACAACAAGGTCAAACGAAAAGCCGGCAACCTCCTCGACAAAAAGGACGTCCTGCTTATTATTGGCAATAACGAAACGCTGGTCAACGCCATCCAAAGGTTTTCAAGTGTAATAATACAAAAATCCAGGCGGGAGGGCTTTTGCTTATCTGTGACCGAAGCTCTGTGGAAGGGCACGCCCGTTGTGGCCTCAAATGTTGGAGGTCTGCCGCTTCAGATCGAAGATGCGAGAAATGGTTTCTTGCTTGACCCAAATGACACAGAAGGTTTTGCAGACAGAATTATACATCTGTTGAAAAATCCGAAAGAAAGGGAAAATCTGGGCCAGCAGGCAAGAGAAACCGTCAGGCAGAAGTTTTTGATACCTCGGCTGCTCTCCGACTATCTGTGGATGTTAAACGCTATAATGAAAGGTGAACCTTAAATTGTCCGTAACTTAGCTCCGACGGATTTATTGAGGCTCTTCACAATATCCGCTTCAAAGCCGTCGACGGTCTCGTGGGTCAGTGTGCCATCCTCATCTCTAAAACGAAGGGAAAGTGTAACGCTCTTTTTCCCGGCTGGAATGCCTTTGCCGTGGTATATACCGACAAATTGAATACCTTCTAACTCGCTCGACGCCTTATTTCTCACCGCGTGAAGAATGTCAGACCAGGTAGTTTTCTCATCGACAACAATCGAAAGGTCACGCTCTATTGCCGGAAATCGTGGAATCGGCTTGACCTTTACAGGTCCGCTTTGAAGAGCCAAAAGCTGCTCAAATTCGATCTCAGCACCACAGGGTGACATATCCTTGAAATCAAATTTCTTTCTGACTTCTTGCGAGGCTACACCTGCCATCCCAATAACATCACCGTTGGCCAAAATTTCTGCGCTAACCTCGGCCCAGAGCAAATCCTCAGGCATAAAACTGATCTCGGCATCTCTATCGATACTTCTTATTAGTCCCTCAATCACGCCGCGTAGGTCTCTGAAGTCGCTATCGCACACAAGAGATAGCTTAGTCTTTTCGATTGGCAAACTGCTGGGTTTGCCAGTCGGCACAAAAGTATCTGCAATCTCAAAAATCCTGCACGGCGTATTCCTGGCGTTAAGGTTCGTTTTCAGAACACCAAGCAAGGACCCCAAAAGACTTTGCCGAAGAAGATTGGCGCTTTTCCTGGATACATCCTGCACCCCAAGATGTTCCTTGACATTGGCTTTGCTGAACAGTTCTGCAACGGAATTGTTCACGAAACCTACCGTAATCGTTTCGTAGAATCCACAGCCGTTAAGATACGTTCCAATCGCCTCAGCTAATTTCTGACGAGTATCAGCCGGTACCACTTCGATTTTGATTTTCTGCTCAGTAGATACTTTATCGTAACCATAAACGCGGGCAACTTCTTCGATTAAGTCAATCTCGCGGTAAACGTCACTGCGCCACGAAGGCACAGTGCAGACTATGCAATCACCTTTTTCCTGCGGCTGGAAACCTAACCTCGATAAAGCCTTCGCTGTCTCTTTATCCGGCACCTCAATACCAAGCAGTTTATTCAAACGGCTAAGCCGCAGCGTCACTTCTTTTTTCGCTTTCTTTTTCGGGTAAATATCAACAACACCTTTGGCCACTTTCCCACCGGCTACCTGGGTAATTAATTGAGCGGTCCGTTTGGATGCCCAGTCTATTGCTTCAATATCCACTATCCGCTCGAACCGAAAAGATGACTCTGAAGGCAGACCAAGTCTGCGAGACGTCCTACGCACGCTTACAGGGTCAAAGTATGCATCTTCCAGCAAGATACTCGCTGTCTTCTCGCTGACCTCGGTGTCCAGCCCACCCATAACGCCGGCAATGGCTACAGGGCCTTGCCCATCGGCGATGATGAGCATATTGGGAGCCAGTTCGCATTGCGTTTCATCGATACTGACTATCCGTTCGCCAGCAACGGCCCCTTTCACTATTATTCTGCCGTCGGCAATCTTGGCATAATCAAAGGCGTGTGGCGGCTGACCGGTCTCCATCATCGCATAGTTCGTTGCGTCAACCACATTATTGACGCTCCGCAGCCCAACCGCATCGAGCCGTTTTCTCATCCAGTCCGGCGATGGCCCAACTTTGACCCCTTCGATAATCCGAGCAGTGTACCGGCTGCACAAATCCGGCTCGAAGATCTCGACACTGGCAAACTCGCCAACCTTCTTGTCCAATTCATCCAGCTCGACCGTCGGGATTTTCAGCTCCTTTCCTGCCACAACCGCCAATTCACGGGCGATACCAATATAACTCAAGCAATCACCTCGATTGCTGGTTACCTCAACGTCGATTACAGTATCATCGTCGAGGCGCTCAATTCCTTCGCAGGGCAATCCCAAATCGCTCAGAATCTCAGCAATTTCCTCAGCAGAATGCTCAATTTCAATATAGTCACTAAGCCAATCCAGCGAAATCTTCATAACAACACCGTCAATAAACCAAAGTCCAAATCCGCCAATAACTTAACCCTCCGAACACCTGCTGTCAACCCTGTTGGAAATCTACCTTTTTCTACCGTATTGGCCATTTTATAATTTCTACCAGGCTTAGCGATTTTGGATTATTGTGTCCAGGCTCTGACCACAGCAGGCAGAAAAGATGGAAAATTGCCAAATTTGAGCTTTTATCGCGTCGCTTTTTCCCTATAATAGTGGCATCCACTGTTTGAAAGGAATCTGTCATGGAAAAATGCAATCTATTTGGTCTGTCAGTCGTTATTTTGATTGTGATTCTATTCCTTGCCGGCTGTGTCGAACGTCAGCTCACAATTAACACACAGCCACAGGGAGCTTTGGTTGCGTTGAATGATGAGGAAATCGGCACCTCGCCCGTTACCGTCTCGTTTAATTGGTACGGCGATTATAATGTCAGGATAAGCAAAGAAGGGTTCGAGACCCTGAAAACCCACCGCGAGCTAAAGGGCCCTTGGTATGACAAGTTCCCGTTTGATTTTTTCGCTCAGATACTCAATCCAAAAAGGATTGTGAATTCATACGAATGGACGTTTGAGCTTAGCCCTAAGCAATACCCAACCCGAGAAGAACTGATTGAAGCCGCCGAGGAACTGAAGAAACAGCTTTAACCACAGATTTCACTCATTAAACGGCTTTAGGTTAGCCATAAGGCACAGAGGTCTCAAACAATAGATATAGATATTCGCTTGTTGAGCTACATTCAAAGTTCTTGCTTTTTGGCTGGATAGAATGTATAATAATCACAAAAGATTGACGAACCACGCTGAAAGATGAGGTTATAGCAATGAAATTAAAAACAATTATACATAAAGCGGAGGAAGGAGGCTACTGGGCGGAAATTCCTGCCATCCCCGGCTGCGTTACTCAGGGCGATTCATTCGAGGAGCTTCTGAAAAACATTTATGAAGCAGTAGAGGCCTGTTTGTCTGTAGATGTTGAAGACTATAAAATCCAAAAAGACGACCAACTAATGGAGATTACGGTTTGAAGCAGGTCAGTGGAAAGGCCTTTGCTAAGCTGCTCAGTCAGAAAGGCTGGGAACTGAAAAGAATTCATGGCAGCCATCACGTCTACACCAAAGCAGATAGAAAGGAAAGAATATCACTGCCTATGCACGGCAACAAACCTTTGAAAACAGGCATGCTAAGACACCTGATGAAAATAGCGGATATAAGCGAAGCTGAGCTATAAAGGGCAAACACTTCATTCAAAGGCAGATGGAGTTTATCACGGACAGAATCGTGGATTCATACAAATGGACGTTTACCCTCGCCCCCAAACAATACCCAACCCGAGAAGAACTGATTGAAGCCGCCGAGGAACTGAAGAAACAGTTAGGCGATGCTCACGAGATTCCTGCAAAAGAGAGCGTCCCAAGGGAGAATAGCAGAGCAGATTCGCAACCCACCAGATGAGATTCACTTGCTTAAAGCAGATTGTCACGGTACCAGTCTATTGCTTTCTGCAGACCTTCTTTAAATGACACTGTCGGCTTAAAGGCGATTGTTTTTTCGGCTAAGGTTATATCGGCAAGCGAGTGTTTTATATCGCCTGGCCGTGGTGCATCATATATCGGCGTTATGTTCTTGCCGACCAGTTCATTGATTATCTCGATGACCTCATTGACAGTTACGGCCTGGCCACAAGCTATATTTACAACTTCGCCAGCCGTGTGCTCTGCCCTTGCTGCAAGTAAATTCGAGTCGACGACATTGTCAACATACGTAAAGTCTCGGCTCTGCTCGCCGTCTCCGAAAACGGTTGGCGGCTTGTCCTTTAATATGGCTGTTACAAATGCCGGTATGGCAGCGGCATACTGACTTGTGGGGTCCTGATGCGGCCCGAAAACGTTAAAATAACGCAGCGAAATCGTCTCTAACCCGAAAACACTATAAAAGACAGTGCAGTAGTGTTCACCAACAAGTTTCCCAACCGCATAAGGCGAGAGTGGCCGGGCCGGCATCGTTTCAATTTTGGGCAACTTCGGCGTATCCCCGTAAGCTGAGGAGCTTGACGCATATACAAAGCGCTTTATCCCGGCATCGCGAGCTGCCAGAAGAAGAGTGAAAGTGGCATCTACGCAGTGCTTGTGCGTTGCGGCAGGGTCGTCAATACTGCGCGGAACCGACGGCAGAGCTCCCTGGTGCAAAACAACATCAATGTCCTTCATCGCCGTGCGGGCTATAGATTCGTCACCCATGTCGGCTTCGATGAATTCAATCTTGTCTGCGATATCCGCTAAGTTGCTTTTCTTGCCAGTGAGCAGGTTGTCGATTACCCTTACGAAGCAGCCTTGTGACGTGAGTTTTTTGCAGATATTTGAACCGATAAAACCGGCTCCGCCGGTGACCAGAAATTTCTCCATCAAGAAAGCCTTTCAAAAATGAATTTCGCAATCCACGCTCAGCACAAAGCGAACAGTAGGAGCTAAGCCTTGAACGTTACATCGTACATGCTAAACAGAGTGAGCAAGCTGCAGCTTCTGGTACTTCCGGTAAGACCTGAATTGCTCACGGAAGTAGCCGCCCTTCATGGCCTGTACGGCAAAGAGCACACAACCAACTATCGTGGTGTTTACTTCTCTCAGTTCGCGAATCGTTCTCTGGGCGGCGCCTCTTCTTGTAGCGCCGGCGTTAAATACCAAAACTGTGCCGTCGACAACTCTCGCCAGCATCTTGCTGGCGCTGACCAGTAAGACCGGCGGGCCGTCGATTACAACATAATCGTAACTCTCACGCTGCTGCTTGACCAGTTGCTGCATTTGTACCCCGCCGAGCAGCTCCGCAGGGTTAGAAGGTAACTGCCCGGAGTCAATTATGTCAAGCCCCTCGATGCCACTGGGCCTCACAGCTTCGTCGCGACCGCACCGCCCCACCAGTACCTCACTCAAGCCAAAGGCGGACTGTTCATTCGGCTCACCCTCCGCCGCTGTCTTAGGAAATGTCGTATGTAGGCTCGGTCGCCAGAAATTGGCATCTATCAGTAGTACTCTTTTGTTCTCAGCAACAAGAGTCGTCGCAAGATTAGCCGCTACAGTAGTCTTACCGTCTCCTGCCATGCCGCTGCTGATAAGCAAAGCTTTCAGCGACTCCGCAGAGCCGGACAACTTCAGATTAGTCCGCAACCGTCTGTAGGACTCGCTGATAACAGAATAGGGGGCTTGGCGAACAACGCGACAGAGGTCAATACCTTGAACCTCCCTGTCTTCAGCCGCGTGGGGGATAACGCCCAGAAGCGGAATGTGCAGATACCTGCTTACGTCTCGTGGTGTCCGTACGAGGTCATTCAGCAGCTCGATAAGAAAGGCCAGCCCCACTCCGAACAGAAAACCCAGGGTTGTTCCACCAGGAAAATAAAAATGCCACATTGGAGAACTTACCCTCAGCGGCGGCGGAGCAGGTGCGACTTTCCTAACCTTAGGTGTTGTCGGATCATCCCGGACTATCCTCAGCTTATCAATTTGCTCCTTGATTATATTAAGCATCTCCCTTCTCTTATCTCTTCTACTCGCCCGTCTTTCATACTCCGCTCGCGCCAAATCGTAGTCTCTTTTCTCCGCAGCCGCCGCCTGTCGCAATTTTTCCAATTGCTCAGACCTCTGCTGCAACGCAAAATAATGGTCATTTGCATTTTCGAGATTGGCTCGTCGGACTTGCTCTGCTATCACGGCCCTCCTTTTCCGTAGTTCTTCCCTCGTTTCTCCTAACAGTTGCCGCGTTCGACGCACGTCTGTATGCTTTTCACCAAGCCTTGCAAGCAACCCGGTCAATGCTGCGTTTTGTAATGCCACTTGCTGAGTAAGCAAAGCAACTGTAGGATCGGTCTCTATCAAATTCTCGACCTGGTCTTTAATAGGACCTATCGTAAGTTCTTTGAGAGTCCCTATCACGGCTTCAAGTTGCCCCATTTCCAGTGAAAGCTCGTTTTGCTGAACTTCTAAGTTTTGCAGCTTGACTTGAGCCGTACTGAGAAGATGCATACTCTGTTCAAAACCGGTGTGTTTTACGCGCGCGTCAGCCAACCCCTTCTCAGCATCCTCGAGTTCTTTTTGAACCCAATCCCCCCGACCTTCAAGCTGTATTAGCTCATTTACAACCTCCTGTTGCTTTGTAATACCGTAGGAACTAAAAAACGAATCCACTAATGTGTTGACTATGTGTGCGGCCTCGTCTCTGTCACCGCACGTCATCGATATCTTGACAAACCCAGCTTCTCTCAAAGCATAGACACCAAGACGCTTCTTCAACTTCTTATATGCCTTTGGAATGCTTCGATGTTTAGCCTTGCCAAATTGCTTAAACCACTTGGTTGCCTGAATCGTGTCCAGATCGAGTAATTTCTGCAGAGTAAGCTGCTGCTTTATAAGGCTTGCTATTTCCAAACGGTGACCATATTGAATATCCTGACCAACCAAGGCTGCGACTATGGTCGTAGGGTCTTTCTCTACAGGTGGCAAAACCTCAAGGTAGGTTTCGGCAGTATATTTCGGAGCATATCTGAGCAAAAGGTACCAAGCCGTTCCGCCTACTATAAAACCAACTATGGTCATAAAAACCATCAGAGGTATATGCCGACGCAATATTCCAAAAATTTCCTTCGGCGTTAGCGCAGCGGCAGCCGCCGCCGGCCTTGGTATAACCGGCGCAACCATCCTCGTCCGTGCCTGTCCCTGTTCTGCCATCTTAATACCTGTCTCACATCATGCTTAAACAGCTATTTCTTGCCACGCTGTGAAAGTCGTTCAATAGCCGCCGTTATCCGCTTCTTCATTGCCTCCGAGAATTCATCTGCTCCTACTGCCAGCGCTTCTTCGTAAGCAGCAAGTGCTTCCGCTTCTGCTCCGAGTTCTTCCTTAATCATACCCAAGTGCTCATACACCTCCCCGGGTATAGAAGTTCTCTCCTGCTCATACTGCTGAATGGCAGCTTGCATCAATCTGTCGGCATCTGTGAACTTGCCGCTTTTATACAGCACAAAAGCATACGTATCCATAAAGCCAGGATAGTTCGGCCTCGCTTCGTGAGCACGTTTTGCGTATTCGAGCGCCTCTGGCAGCCTTTCGTTGTTTTGAGCCAACATATACGCCAAATTATTCAAGACACCACTATTCTTCGGCATTTCCACTAACAGACTTTCGTAGGTTGCTATGCCCTTCTTTAGGTAGCTGTTATCGGAAGTTTTGTCATAAGCCCGCTGCAAAACTTCAGTCTTTCTCAGTGTGTACTTAACTTTCTTAGAGCTATCAGTCCCTACAATTTTCAGGCATTTTTCAATATGCCCAATCGCCCTTTCATACTCTCCGTTCATCTTCGTCAGATTAAACATAGCCAAGTTGGCAGCAAGCGAGTCAGGCTTTTCTTTGAGTTTTTCTTCGCAATACCCTAACGCCTCTTTTGCCCCCAGTATTGAGTACATCCTTCGCAAGGCACCTGACACAAATACTTCATTTGTTCCCGCTTTATCAACGGCAGTTTGGCAATATTGTACTGCGGTTTCCCTATCCCCGACCTTCAACTTGGCTTCAGCCATCCTCAAATACGCTATGAGCGCAAAATCTCCATTGACATATTTTCCTGCCTCATCAATCACCCTATCCAACTTTTCCGCTTCGACGAGCGTCTCCAAATACCCATCTAAGACTGTTGCATAGATCCCCAACCGTTTTTTCCATTCTTCATTCTTTTTCCTACTAATCTCTTTTCTTGCCTTCTGCCACCCCAAACCGTACAGTCTCTCAGCCCTGTCCAATTCACCCTCGGCCATAGCAAATTCTCCCGCTCGATGATACCAGAACAGGTCATCAGGCAATTTCTCCAGAGTCTCGTCATAGAAGTTTTTCAGGGCTTCTTTCCTCTCTTTCAAATAAATCCTTTCAAGCAATGTTCTGGCTTCCTTGGGAGCACCTGGACGGTCAATCACATTCTCAAGCTCGATTATTGCCTCCCCGTATCGGCGTGCCCGCATATAGGCCTTCGCAAGAGAATTCCGGGTACCTGGCTCATCCACTAATAATTTGCTCCTCTTGAGGTCGCTGATTGCTTCCCGATAATTCGCCATCAAAAGGTTTGTTTCTCCTTTCAGCCGCCAAGCTATCGCGTTACCCTCATCAGCTTCAAGTGTTCTACTGGCCAAATCCATTGCATGTTTCAATCGGCCCTGTCTCATTGCCAACCACGCCTCAAGCAGCAGGCCTCGAGGCTCATCCGGAGTTTTCTCCTTGAAGCTTTCCAGTGCGTACTCAGCTTCTTTGACAAGACCCATCTTTAGAAAAGTCTGAATTTGAAGAAGCTGGTTTTCTATGTTGTCTTGCAGTGCTAAAAGCTCTTCAGAATACCGCTTTGCACCTGCCTTATCAGCAGTTCTATCCGCTATAAGCAAAAGGCCTTTGACAATACTAATGTCGTTCGGTTCCCTTTGATACAACTGTTCACAAATCTCCCTGGCATTCACAAATTGGCCAGCCCGGAAATAGTGTCGCCACAGCAACCCCTCATCTCCCGGTTGTGCCAGCAGCTTTTCAGCCTCGTTGGGCCTGCCGATAAGTCGATAGTATTCCGCGTGTGCTTCCAGGGCAGCCTGGCTATCCGGTTCTAAAGTCCTCGCGTCCTGGAAAGATGAATTCGCTACGGCGAGCAGCGCTTCCTTTCTATCTAAGTTTGTCTCGCGAAGGCCTACTTTTGTTGCCAGTCTGCCGAGCAGTATAGCGTTTTGAACGCTTGGAACAGCTCTTTGCAGGCTTTGTCTAATCGCTATAGCTTTTAACGGCTCTGTCTCGCTTATATACTCGGCGTAGAAGCTAAGGAGTTCTAAATTATCCGGATTCAAAGCTATTGCTCGCTCTAAAGCAGTTCGGGTTTCAATTAACTGCTCGGAAGTAACATTGTTTCCGAGCTTTTCATTACGCCGGTACAGCAAACCGGCCAGTACCTTCGTAATGTTCCTGTCCAGCGGATTCAAGGATGCTGCTTTTTGCGAGTCTTCTATCGCTGCCTGTTCGTTCCCGAGGGCAGAATTGACGTTACTTCTCACTATATAAGCTGCCGAAAATATAGGCTTTTGTTGCAAACATTCCTCCACTCTTGCTAATGCATCTTCATAGGCTTTTTTACGTGCAGCAAGACGGGCAGAAAAAAACCGGCCTCCACAATCGTCAAGATTGGAACCTCGTGCAACGGCTGCTATTTGCTCAGCCAGCTCCCAGTTGTCCGTCCCAAGTGCAATCTCAAAAAGGTAGTTCGCAGCCATAAGACTTGATTCTGTCACCTCTTCTCTCTCCTTGAAAGCCGGCCCTTTAGAAACACGCTCTTGCCAACTCTTTACATCGAAGACCTTTTCGAATTCTTTGGTTGCTTTCTCCAGCTCATTATGTCTCAGGTAGAACGCCCCCAAGCCTAAAGCCCTGTGAATTGGGTCGCCGATCTCCGACAGGACCAGTTCTTCTATATCCTTGCGCCGTTGCGGCAAAATCTTCGCCGGTTCAGGTTCAGCCAGCACCCGTTTGTAAAACCGAACATTAGTGCTACTTGGAAAATTTTCTAAGTATCGACGGACTAATTCTTTTGCCACACTCGTTTCTTCTTCTGCTATGAAATTATTACATACAGCAACCACGTAAGCTTCTTCCACAGAATTTGGATCTTTTTCGAGTAGCTCCCTTACCAACCCCGCAAAAGCATCTCTGTACCTTCTCAATTCGCTTTTCATCAAGTCCAAAGAGCCTTCATCCGATTTTTCTTCTGTTCTTCTCACCCCTTGGAAAAGTATCTTCGCATCTTCTTCTCTTTGCTTCTGCACTATAGCTTTTTGGACTTCCCTAATCTTCGCCTGCACCAGGGCTATTCTAAGTTTGATCACATTAGGGTCTTCTGGCTTCCTCCTGGAAAGTTCTTCTTCAGCCTCTTTGAGCTGCCCTGCACCGAGCAAAGCTTCAATGCGAAGTGTTTCGCTTCTCTCATCAGCCCAATATTCCTTTTCAAAGAAGCCCACCAGATTCAAAGCTGTGTTGTATCTCCTTAGCTTCAACGAAATCTCTGCATAATCCAAAAGAGCAGCGGGTTTCGTGTCGTCGATCTTATCAGGAACACTCCTGTCACTAAGCCTTAATGCAGTCGCGAAAAACTCGTCAACAGCCCCAAGCTCGGCAGTGTTCTCAAAAATCTTAGCTAACCGGTAAGAAAGCAGCGCATCTACCCGCTCAAAGGCTTTTCCCCGTGATGATGCTTTCAGTTGCTCATACGTTGTATACAGCTTCTTTATGGCGATATTCTTATTTCCCTTTGCGAGCTCGAGCATACCCTGCCACTCGACGACTGAGGCATTCTCACCGCTGCCGAAAAGCTGTTCAATTGCATATACTGCTTGCTCAGCACCTGCTATCCATTCTTGCTTTTGTAATTTCGTTTCCACTTCACATGGCTCAAGTACCCTGTCGATATAACATTTTGCGATAAGAACATACAACGAGATTCTGTTCATCCGGTTCGCCCACTCCCGAGGCCCGGGTTTATCTTGTGCGTCCGGCAACGCAAGTGTATTCTTACTTACTTCTATTGCTTCATGGAAATGGGTCTTATCTCTATAAATCGAAAACTTAAGATAGTGTAGATTGGCCAGATTCATTCCGTAGGAGACATTCTCATTATCCAACGCTATTGCTTTTTCACCCGCATCAATGGCCTTGTCAAGGTACCTGTGGCCGAACAACCGATAAAATCGGCCCAAGACAAAATAGGCCTCCGCACTGGAGGAGAATTTCTGCACAAGCGATAAATACTCAGGCTCCAGAGATTGAAGTTGCTCTCTTGTCTTGATTTGAGCCAGAATGGGTTTCATTGTTAGATGGTTAATGTGCGCTCTTGTGTCCTCGCCCGCTAGCGCAACGGCTTTATCCAAGTATTCCTGAGCTTGTTGTGCACTCTTTTCTCTTTCTCCAACCATACCTCTTGAAGCAAGAAGTTCACCTTTTTCAATCTCTGCTTGTGCCAGATATAAATAACTGTCGACATTAGCTGGTTCAAATTCCTGAACCTTCTTCAAATCATCAACCGCCCGAGCAAGCGATTGGTCAGGGTTGCTGAAAGCCCCCATCTTTGTCATTTCCAGCGCAGCTCTGCCTCTGACCAGGTACAGGTACGGCCCCAGATATCGCGCACCGCCGCTTTTCTCTCTGGTTCTAAACGATTCAACTTCACTCCTGTTTTGAGCCAAGAGATTCGCATCTTCCACCACTTCTATAAATTCCGATGCTCGTGACTCAACCTCCCTCCACGCTCCGCGCACGCCGCTATCTGCCATCGTGTAAAAGTACTTCAACTGTCCGTATCGGGCTTTGACATTGTCCGGGTCTATCCGTATTATAGCATCCCAGGTCCCTCTAGTGTCGAGCCATCGGCCCCTTTCGATATATATATCCACAGCTTTAAAAAGTATCTCGAGGTTGAGCGCCTCACTTTTGGCCAGTGCAATTGCCGCTTTATAACAGCTTTCAGCCTTCTCGTACTCTCTTGCTTTTGTCTGTTCATCTGTCGCCTCTCTGGCCGCTTTCATCGCAGCATCACCATCTTGGATGAACTTTTCAGGGTCCCTGCTAAAATACAAGATGACCGCAATTCCAACGATTACTAAAAACCCAAGAACCATTGACCCGATGAGTACAACCTTTTTGTTTAATCTCTTCTTTGCCATTAATTTTTCCCTTCCTTCAGCTAAGACCCTAAATCTAAAAGATATTTCTACGTGTTCATGCTTATCAGTTACCGTTTACTGTCCTATGACATGCCTTCTCATGTTCAGGAATCCCGGAATTACCTCGCTTCCGACTCTTCTACAAACCACCGTTTGTCACCTTTGTTAAACCATCTATACCTTTTACTCAGATTTTATTTGCCGTTCACTGCTGACTGGTTAGGCCAATGTTCTTTTTCTAAGATTGGTAGAATCACACCTAAAAGTTTTTGACTTGCTGCCACCGCCTCTTTCTCCGTGGGATAAGTTCGCTTGCCAGACTCACTTAGAAAATTCCACTCAATCTTGCAAAAGTATACGTGCTTCGAGAAAATATTTTTGTTAAGGAGCCATCGAGCACCTTCCCTGCTGTTTGTGTAAACACCATTCACATTAATTATGTACAGAACCGAAAACTTCTCACTCGTGCCCCAGTAACTTGAGCTTGTGCTTTCAAAGACCAGATGTCTTCCAGGAATTTTCTGCTCGGAGCCATGCTTATTTACTACAAATGTCACGCTATCAGAGGTCAACCTTTGATAACCGCTGCCTATGTAGCATTCTTCCGGTACGTGGGGAACTTGATCAGGCAGTCTGTAATAGGTGATAAACAAAAAGCATTTACGAACGTCACTATCAGCCGGTACATCCGGGTCTTCCAAAACGCATTGAATGTAATCTTCGGTACCAAGACTTTTTATAACTTCTTCGTTTCCAATTCTCTCTTTTGATATTACCTTATAAGAAGTTAAACTATTCTCGTCCAAAAGGTCCAAAGACCTTTTTAGCGGAAAGGCCTCTTTTTCTACATGTATCCGTTCCATCGCAGCGCCTGCTATCGCAAGCAGCGCAACACATATCAGAAAGGCCGGCTGCGTGTAGGGTTTCATAATGTCCGCCTTCGTGTTTCTTTCCTTATTTGTCTTGCCTACGAACCACAATGTCCTCATCGCTGGCACCTGTTTCTTCAATAAACAAATTCGACATAAACCATGCAAGGAAACCATATAAGGCAAATGCTAACGGTAGCATTGCCATACCAAGAAGGTCATGATAGAGCCCCTGCGCATACTTAGGGTGTATCAGAATATAAATAAATCCGGTAGCCGTGACTCGCACGATATTGCAGAATATGGCTATTGGTATCGTGCTGGCCAATAAAATAATCCGCTGCCAGATGGGTCTGTAGTGCAGGTATGCCATCGCAACACCGAGAGCCAAAAAAGCCATTAGCAATCGCATACCGCTGCAGGCCTCGGCTACATCCAGTGCCGGCTCCAAACGTTGGCCTTTGTAAATCACGTCTATCACAACACCGTGAGCAGTGGCTTCCAAACCACCGACAAAGTTCAGCAAAGCCGTTGCCACTTGAGCTGCGAAAAGCCGCATCGGCAATGTCAGCGCGAAATAATATCTCTGAGACAATGGGACTGCAAAAACCAAGAATCCAACCGGCAGCCACATATATTTAACCAAACCCCACCCTCCCAAAAATAATATGATAGTGCCGAGTATTGCTATCGCACCGAGGGGGCGAAGGTATCCGTATCCGGATGGGCTGATTATGTTAAGCGGATGGAACACAAGACCACATATTAGAAAAAGCAAACCCAAGTAATTTGGTCCTGTTTTAAGGTTTAAAATCTCGGTCTTACGCTGGTTAATAAAGTATAAACTGAAAACCGGTATTAAAAAACCGTGTGACCAGCTCGGATCATTGACCCACCTATGCACTATCCCATAAATCTCTTTTTGAAAAACGTTGTAGAACAAACCCCCAATTAACAATATCTTGATGTAAGTATGTACACCGAACTCACGCCACCTCTGCTTTCGGAGCGGCGCACCTATCCCTTTGTTTTCCGCAATTGAAGAAGCAACATTGTCCACAGCGAGTAAGAAATTCTGCTAAAACACCTTAGTCCCACTGCAAGGGGTTAATGGGATTGAACCTTGAACCCCAGTAATCCCTGTACGCAAAATTACGGTCATAAGTAAGACCGAACCCATAAGTGGCCTGAAATGCATTGCGCAAAACCGCACGCCACCGTGCCGTTGGGTGCGTGCCTACATTAATCAGGTCGTTTGGCTTAATAAAGATATCAGGTTGCTCGCCTCGAGCAATTTTGTCCAAGTCAACCATCACAACCGCCTCTCTCCAATGCCCTGCTTCATCCTTGCCCATTCTCCTTACCACCTCACAACGCTTTGGCCACGCCAATTGCCCTAATCCGCCCGCTGCAGCTATCGCCATCTTCAAAGTCATTGGCCGGCCTGTAAGTTGTATAGCCCCTTGATAGTTCACATTACCCATAATATAAAAGTCGCCGACAACGTCCAGTGGTACATGAATACTATCACCGGGCTTTATAATGATATTGTACCGCGGGTAACCTCCAAGTAGCTTGTCCACAGGAATTCTTATAACACGCCACTGTACTCCGGCAGCTCCTATCTGCCCCAAGCCGAAACCCGACGGCAGTTCCTCCTTGGGACCATCTCGTGGTAAAGCTCTTTCCTCAGGTTCGACGCCAGTTGCCGGCCCGCGTGGTTTCGCCCGGCCGACCCGAACTGGAATCCACTTCCCATTCTCAAATATCCATTCAATACGAACCTGCTCCTCATCAATAGATAAATCAGTTGGTCCAGAACCAAACGATTCAGCAGGTAGTTTATCTACACCTTTGGTATCTGTCTTGGCTTCCAAAAGACCTTGTTTGCTTCCTTGTCCCTTCTTATGTTCCTTCCTATTAGCCAAAGGCTCCAAACCTTCCGGCAAGGCGGCCTTCTCAAGTTCCTCATCCGTAATCATCTCTGTGGAAGCTACAACTATTCTCTCAGACCGCCGGCCACGTACCTGGGGTGCTATTAACTCCAACATCTCCTCGCCCAGCTCAATCTGTTCCTCCGGTTCCTCCGGTTCCTCCGGTTCTGCCATTTCTGGTTCTATCGGCGCCAAGTTCGCTTCTTCGCCGGTAACCGAACGTGAAACATAGATATTGCTTACGAAAAACTGCCTTGGGCTGCCCGCTAGCGCCAGTGCATCGGTCAACCTAAAATCATATCGGGGAATTGGGTATCTACCCGGGTCCGGCACACCGTCGCCCAATACTGAAAACATTCGTCTTTCGGACCTGAGTAAGGTCACCGTGACTGATGGATCTACCAATATGCTCGGCTGAAGTGTCCGCTTTATTTCTTCTTCAAGTTGAGCTTCAGTCAGACCGATAACCTCGACTATCCCAACCTCTGGTACGGATATCTTTCCTGTTTCGGTAATCACATAATCCTTTTCAAACAGGACTCCGGCTGCGAGTAGCTCAAAAATGTCTACCCGCACGATATCCCCGGAACCAAGCACATAGTCAGTTTCGTACGCAACCACATCTATTGGTCTCGGGTCTTCAGCTCCCTCCCAAGCCGCTGGTGCTTCCTCTGCTACGCCAAGTGAGTCCAATATCACATTAACGGCGGGCGTGGGGCGAAATCTACCTATCTGCGTGGGGTCGAAAAACCTATTTCCGCAACCACTCAAGTAAGTACTCAGAGCAATTAGTATTAGGATGATTGTAGTCTGTTGCCTGCGCATTGTACAACCAGCACCCACAGTGCTTTGACTCTCAGCAAGTATATGATTCTCGTCTCTGTTCGTACCCTGATGTTCTTCCTTCACGATGAATGTTATCGGCTCAACATCTTGCTCGCTTAACTTTTTTTGTCTGCTATAAAGCCAATGTCAGAAAGAGATTAAATCCCGTCGCTGACAGCAGCAGCAAAAGCGTACGGTCCAATAATCCTCAGAAACTGAAAACGAAAATTGCCACACGCAAACGCGATTTACGTCTGTTACAACCATAGGCCGAAACAGCGGTTATGAAATAACGCCCTTACCCGTCGACCTTCTCGACTAACGTTGGCTTTAGGCAAAGCGACTGGCAACTGTAAATATACAGTTTCTCCACGGGGTTTGTTCGCCTTACTCCTGCTATTTGTGACCGATAATTGTTGTGGTATCAATACAGATAGGGCCTGCAATTACTTAGCGAAGAACCTCTCCAAGAAAGAGGTTAAGTACTTGTAATTAAAGCGGTTGGGGTTTTAGTTGCGAATGTGACGTTTTCCGATAGATAGCCAAATCCCTCAGAGTTTTCTATTTTGAAACTTACATTCGTCCTTCATGAAAGACTTCGGCGCAATCCTGCAACAAGCACAGTATAGTCTCAAATCGGCACACTTCTAACGAGGCAACTAATGAAAATCTATTACAGCTAACCGCTGCCTGTGCGCACCGCTTGCATCAGTCACAAAAATCTCTACTTTGCCGGGAAGCCAAACACCGTTGCTTTTAACCTCCCGATAGTCGTACCCGTGCACCATTATACCAGCCGACTCAAACTCCGCACCAGCCTTTGCCGCAAACCAAACCAGGTCAATCACCGAAGTATCCCTGTTCTGGTAAAAGACCGCTTTCGTCTTGCCCCGCCCTTGCATGCTCGGTCCACCACTTATTGGCCGCACTGTTCGAATAACTGGATAGTACCATTGTCCCTCTATTTTTACCGGCTGTGTGCCTTTTGCAAATTCAGTCTGCTTATCAAAAAACCGCACCGGGGCTGTGGTTACACTGAGCATTGCTTCTGCAAAGTCGTGGTCCAGTCCGGCGAGGGGCAATCTATCCACTTGCTCTGTCCCCTTCCACACACGAAGTACTCCATTTGAGAGCTGGCGAACAAAAGTCCCTTGAGGCTCCTCAGCAAAAATCCTAATGGAATTTGACCACGGGTAAATCTCGTGACACTGCTCCGTCAAATAGAAGCTGCCATCGTCCTGATAAAAAGTAACCCGACAATCAAGCGCAATCTTTTTGGTTCTCATCCACGCCTGCCGCCCGCCGGTAGCCTCAATTGCTCGGGATGCATACTCAGGCACAACAAAATTGGGGTCAATCAGCAAGTTGGGGTCAACCAGCAAGTTGGGGTCAACCACCTGTTCGTAAGCTGAAACATCTTTCTTATACCTTTGCTCACACCCTCCAAGTGTGAAAACCACGACAAGAACCGACCAGCATATCACGCTTGAGAACCGATTAGCCATTCTACTTTCCCGCCTAACAATTATCTGGTGTCACGCCTCTTGCTTATCGCCGCACGACAGCTTTGCAAGTTGCTCCATCAAAGCATACCTTCCAGCGGCATCGCTCCTGGCAAGCTTGAGCAATTCCGCTGCCTTCTCCGGCTTCGATTGCCGTAGCGTGCGGTAACGATTTTCCCCGTACACGTATTCTTCAATATCGATTGTAGGAGCTTTCGAATCAAGTTGCAGCGGGTTTTTGCCCTGCTCCTTAAGCTGCGGGTTGAATCTGCACAAAATCCAATGACCGCAGTTCACAGCTTTCTTTTGCTCCTCATAGCCCGCTGTCATATTGATGCCGTGAGCAATACAATGTGCGTAAGCAATTATCAGCGAAGGCCCTGGATACGCCTCAGCTTCGACAAACGCCTTAACCGCCTGATTCGGATTTGCTCCTATTGCCACGCGAGCCACGTAAATATTCCCGTAAGTCATAGCCAGCAGCGCAAGGTCTTTCTTGGGCGTTGGTTTTCCCCCTGCTGCAAATTTCGCCACCGCTGCTCGCGGCGTTGACTTCGACATCTGCCCACCGGTGTTCGAATAAACCTCCGTATCCAAAACAAGCAAATTAACGTCAGCACCACTGGCCAGCACGTGGTCAAGACCACCATAGCCAATATCATACGCCCATCCGTCACCACCAAGTCCCCAGACTGATTTGCGTACAAGATAGTCAGCGATGCTCAGTAGCTGCTTGCAATCAGCGCAGTTGCTCTTTCTGCATTGTTCCTTGAGTTTATCTATTCGACCCCGTTGCTGTTCAATAGCGGCTTGCGCCGGGTCATTCGCCAATGTGGCTTGTCGTATTTCTTCTGCCAGCTTCGCATCCACGCAGCCGTCTTGCACAACCTTGTCCAGCAAAAACAGACCACGTTCCTTGAATTTGTCGACTGTCAGTCGCATGCCCATCGCAAATTCAGCGGTATCTTCAAATAAGCTGTTGCTCCATATAGGCCCCCTGCCGTCCGCCCTCTTCGTGTAAGGCGTTGTAGGCAGATTACCGCCGTAAATCGATGAACAGCCCGTAGCGTTTCCAATTAAAGCCCTGTCACCGAACAGTTGTGTCAGGAGCTTGACATAAGCCGTCTCTCCACAACCGGCACAGGCACCGGAATACTCAAACAACGGCTGAATCAGCTGGCTTCCCTTGACGCTGCCGGCCTTGAAAAGTTTCGGGTCGGTATTTGGAATCGAAAGGAAGTGTTTATAGTTCTCTCGCTCCTGCACACGAAGCGGCTCCTGCAGTGCCATATTGATCGCTTTTCGGCCTGTCGGCTGTTTCTGTTCATCCTTTTCCTGAGCAGGGCACGCAAGCACACAGGCGCCACAGCCGGTACAGTCTTCCGGAGCCACCTGAACAGTAAACTTCATCCCGGCAAAGTCTTTGCCTTTTGCGTCGGCACTCTTGAATGTATCCGGAGCGCCTTGCAGGTGCTCTTCATCGTAAGCCTTTATCCTTATGGTCGCGTGCGGACAAATGAACGAGCACGTCCCGCATTGAATACAGATATCAGGCTCCCACACTGGTATATTAACAGCAATGTTTCGTTTCTCATATTGAGTCGTGCCGCTCGGGAACTTACCGTCTACAGGCATTTTGCTCACAGGCAGCTTATCGCCTCGCAGCGCTATAAGTTCTGCCGTAACCTCCTTGACAAAATCAGGAGCATCTTCCGGTACCGGCGGCTGCATCTTTATCCTGCTGGTTATCTTGTTCGGAACTTTAACTTCATAAACTCTCTCAAGGGTCGCATCGACGGCAGCGTTATTCATTTCAACGACCTTTTCACCCTTTCTCCCGTACGTCTTTTTGACCGCGTCCTTGATAGCTTTGACCGCAGTTTCAAGAGGAATAACGCTGCTTATCTTGAAAAATGCGGTTTGCATAATTACGTTGATTCGCGGCCCTAAACCAAGCTCTTGAGCAAGTGAAATTGCGTCAATAATGTAGAACTTCAACTTCTTTTCGATAATCTGTTTTTGAACCTCATCCGGCAAAGTATCCCAGACTTCTTCGGGCCCGTGACTTGTCGTAAGCAGGAACGTGCCACCTTCACGAATAGCCGAGAGCATATCATATTTTTCCAGAAAGCTTGTATTATGACAGGCCACAAAATTTGCTTTGCTTACAAGGTATGGCTTCCTCAAAATATCTTCTCCGAACCTAAGGTGGGATACAGTCACAGCGCCCGCCTTTCTCGAATCATATACGAAATAACCCTGGGAGTAATTGTCTGTCTGCTCACCGATAATCTTTATAGAGTTTTTATTCGCCCCTACCGTTCCGTCAGAGCCAAGCCCCCAGAACATCCCTGGAAAAACCTGCTCGCCGGGAATCTTGAAGGTTTCGTCAACTTCAAGACTCGTATGCGTTACGTCGTCAATGATGCCTACCGTAAAACCATTCTTGGGCTCTGCGGCATCGAGATTATCGAAAACGGCTTTCACCATAGCCGGCGTAAATTCTTTCGACCCCAAGCCGTATCGCCCACCAACAATCAGCGGATAATTCTCAAAGGGCGCTTTCTTTCCAAACATCGATTCGCCGATAGCAGTCCGAACATCCAGATACAACGGCTCGCCAAGCGAACCAGGCTCTTTTGTCCTGTCTAACACCGCAATCTTCTTTACCGTTTTCGGCAAAGCTGCAATGAAATGTCTTATACTAAACGGCCTGTAAAGCCGGACCTTAACCACGCCAACCTTTTCACCTTGCCTCCCAAGATACTCCACCGTCTCGTGCACGGTGTCAGCCGCTGAGCCCATGATGACAATGATTTTTTCCGCATCTTCGTCCCCTACATAATCGAACAATCGGTAGCTTCGTCCAATCAGCTTTCCGAATCTGTCCATCGCCTCCTGAACAATCTGCGGCACAGCCAAATAGAACTTATTCACCGTCTCCCTGCCCTGGAAGTAAACATCAGGATTCTGCGCGGTTCCGCTAATCATAGGCCTGTCCGGCGACAATGCCCTGGCTTTGTGCCGGGCAACAAACTCAACGTCAATCATCGCCCGCATATCATCAAAGTTTAATTCCTCAACTTTTTGCACTTCATGACTGGTTCTAAAGCCGTCAAAGAAATGCAAAAACGGTACTCGTGACGCTAATGTCGCCTGCTGAGCAATGAGCGCAAAATCCATAACTTCCTGAACATTACACGAACTGAGCATAGCAAAGCCTATTTGCCGACAGGCCATTACGTCCGAATGGTCACCGAAGATTGAAAGCGCCTGGCACGCTAATGAACGAGCGGAAATGTGAAAAACCGTAGGCAATAGTTCCCCCGCAATCTTATACATACTGGGAATCATCAGCAAAAGTCCCTGCGAAGCCGTAAAGGTCGTCGTCAATGCTCCGGTTAGCAAGGCCCCGTGCACAGCCGCTGCCGCTCCACCTTCCGACTGCATCTCAGTAACCGAGGGGACGGTCCCCCAGATATTAGGCTCACCTGCGACCGTCCTGGCATCGGCGATTTCGCCCATAACCGAACTCGGTGTAATCGGATATATCGCAATCACCTCATTCGTAGCATGTGCGACGTATGCCGCGGCCGTGTTCCCATCAATCGTTACTATTCGACGTTTCATAGCTTCTCCACTTCTAAAATGAGGAATACAAATAGCTTAGTTCAAGAGGCCTTTATATCACCGCAGGCCTTAAACTATGTTTCGCACAGCTCTGCAAGCTTGATATACACAGTTTAAGGAGGGTGGTCACTTCGTTATGCAGCACTGAGCGAATCCCAGAACGCCTTTATACAGCTTTACACTGCAACATGCAATATAAATTTTGCCGGATTTGAACTGTAATTAGGCAGGACATGCCCGAATGTTACGAGCACGCAGTCCGTGGCGAGAAATGCAGATAGACGCACTTGTCACATTTGCCGACCCGCTATTGGCGGGCAAAAGCAGACTTTCCCCCAACATTTACTTAGTCCCCCCGTGCTTTCTTGCGAAAGCAAGAACGGGGGGCACGAGTCACGGTCTTACTCTTCTGCTTTCACTTCCTTAGGTTCTGCAAGCTCTTCCATACCTTCGAATTGTCCTAACATGCTCTCCATCTTTTCTTCTGCCTTTTCCGTTTCAGCCGGCATCTCTTCTTCGTCAATGACCTCCGGAGTAATAAATACAATCAGCTCATTGTTGGTTTGTGTGGTTGCCTGATGGCGGAATAGCCCGCCTACCAAAGGCAAATCTCCGAACAGTGCCAGCTTTCGTTCGGTGACACTGTCCTGCTGGAAAAGAATACCGCCTAAGACAATTGTCTGGCCGTCCTGCACTATGGCGGTGGTGTTAGTAATCATCGAGCTTCTCACCGGTTGACCACCCACTTCCTCCCCCGTTCGCTGGGATAGCGTCAGATCCATTTTCATGTCAACGTTCCTTTGCGGGGTAATATTCGGGCGTATCCGCAAGGTCACACCTACTTCTTCGTACGTGATACTTGCGTCGGAAACGCCCGTCCCCGTGGTCACCGTACTACCCTTGAATGGAACGGTCTCACCCTTGAACAAAACCGCCTCTTCGTTGTCTTTCATCCAAAGGGTCTGTTGATTAAGAATCCTTGCGTCTGTTTGTTTGACTAAGAGGTCAATAAGGCCCTCAACCGCTATGTCCATGTCAAGAGTTATCGTGCCGTGTCGGTAGATTTCATCAAACATCCCGGCCGCCTCCAGAGTTACTGCATTTTCCGTACCAGAAAGGCTGCCCCTGTCGGCTAACTGCAGGCCAAGGGAAGTCGAATCACTATGGTTAATCTCGATTACTGTCGCCCTTACTCGCACTTGCATCCCGGGTTTGTCCAGGTCCTTAATCGTTTTTACTATATCATCCATGAACTCCCTGGGCGCGAGAACGAGAATCGCCTTGCTGCGGGGGTCGGGGATAAAGCGTATCCTGCCTATGACTTTGCTTATCGGCATCTCGTCCACCCTGCGGCTCTGCCCCGTCCACGGTGGTATGTATTCACCTGCCGCGCCGCTGTCTCCGGCATCCGACCCTTCACCTTCACCCTCGTCCGTTGACGCCATCCCAGTCTTGGAAAGACTCTTCTCGGTAAGCCGAATCTTGACCGCTGCGCCCGGCTCGGAGAAGATCGCATTTAGACGCTCGCTCAGGTCTTCCGGGTCTGCATACTCGATTTGTACGACCCTCGGCACCTCGGTCATCTCCGTTTTGTCAAGCTCAATGATTAACTCTTCAATAACCCGGTAAGCCTCGGGCATCTTGCTTATTACGATAATCTTCTTTGTGTCCGGTACGGCCTTAAACGTCAACTGACCATAAAGCGGGCCGACAATCTTTCTCTTGTCCTCGTCGTCGCGGCCAAAATACCACGACCACCACCCCCCACGGTCCTCTTCCTGCTCCTCGCTGAAGAGTTCCGACAACAGCTGCGCCATCTTCACCGGGTCCGTGTTAGTCAGCGTGATTATCATTGGTTTGACCTTGTCCACGTCGATTGGAACATCCCACTCTTTTACCTGTTTTTCTATTTTTGCCATATTCTCCGACGAGGCAATCACCGTTACCTGCTGATACGTCGCCAGGGGTATGGCTTTTACCCAATTGGCTGTCCTATCCTGGCTCCGGCGGCGCCACCACGGTATTTCTTCCTCCGCGTAAAGGTCTTCGATTTGCTGCGCAATCTGGTCAGGGTCAGCATGCTTCAACTTGAACACCTTGGTTTCGAACTCCTCCGAGGGAATATCTATTTGTGCGATAAGCTTCTTGGCAATTTCGCGCATATCCTTCCTGCCGTAGATAATAACCTGCCTTGCCTGAGGCAGCGGCTGAATAAGAACGCTCGTCTCCAATTCCGCCCCCGGCCAATCCTTCAGAACCTCATTGAGACGGTCCGCCACTTCTCGGACGTCCTTCGCATATCTTATTTGAACCGCTTCGTATTCCGGTGCGATTCGTTCTGTTATATCAAGTTTCTTTATCCACTCTTGAATCTGGTCCATATCTCCGGGTGCTGCCCTTGCAATAATCCATTTGCGCCGCGGTTCAGGAATTAAGATGACCGGCCCTCCGCTTGGCCCAATCACAACCGATGTTGCCGCTCCACCGCCTCTATCTGGGTTGCGTCTTCCACGACCACGGTCACCACGGTCGCGACGAGGAGACGGCCTACTAGCCCTTCTGCCCTCTCCACCCAGTAGGATTCTCAAGACCTGCACAATCTCTCCGGGGTCGCCCCATTTGATGTCAAAAATCTGCGTTATGGTCTGCTCCGCCTCCGGCACATCAAACTGTGCGATAATCCGCTCAAGGTGTATCAGATTCTTGACCGTATCAATAATCAGCAGCTTTCCCGTGGTCTCGTCGGCGCTCACGTAGGCGTACTCACCAAGCATCGCCCCCACGATCTCGCTCATCGAGGTAGCGCTGTAATTGGTCAGCTTAAAGAATTTTCGTACTATCTGCTCCTTGTTCTCTACCGCTGCAAGAGGGACCTCGGGCGGTATCGTGGGAACCAGCAAATACTTTGCGTCTTTCAGGGGCTTTAGCCAAATCGCATCAAGCATCTCGTCGTATTCGGGCACGAACCCCTGTGCGCGCAACGCGCCGTAGATTAGCGCAAGAGCCCGGCTTCTCGGTACCTGCCTCTCCGAGTATATGCTTATCTTCTTGCCCATTACCTCCGAGTGAGGCATAATCTCCTTGCCCTCCCACTGCGCCAGCTTCTGGATGATGTTCTTCATCTCCATATCTTTGAAGTTTATATTCTCCATCGGGTCGCTTGGCTCGTTCGGCTCATTTGGCTCGCCCGGCTTGTTCGGCTCACTCGGTTCGTTAGGCTCACCCGGTTTCTCTGCTTCGCTCGGCTTGTTCGGCTCGCTGGGCTCATTCGGTTCACTCGGTTTGTTCGGCTCGCCTGGCTCATTCGGCTCACCTAGCTTGTTCGGCTCAACAATTTCTTTGCGCCCCGCCTCCTTTTCTGCCGCTTTCGGTTTATAAAAGCCGACCCTCCAAACAACAAGAGCCGCCGCAACACAAAGTACTATCAGGATTATTAGTCTTGACCGTTTCAATTTGTCACCTCACTTTAATCATTTACTTGTTAGCGGGTATTAGCCCCTTAACGTTCACGTCTTTCACGACGAATTCTTGCTCTCCTTTCTGCTCTTAATTTGGCTCTTTCCGCGTCTTCTTCCGCAGAGCCACTGCGACCCTCACCTCCACGGCGCGGCCTTGGTCTCCTCTCGCCACGTTCTCTTCTAACCTCTCTTTTACTTTCTCTGCGTTTCGGTGAATCTGATTTTGCACTCTTTATATCGAATGGCGAGAAGATTTTCTCTTTCCCTTCCCACACAACCTTAACGTATGTAGGTTTAATCTCCAAAACCTTCGCACCACCAATCTCGTCACCTACCTTGCGCCAATTACCCTTAATAAACGCCATATGGCCAAGTATGCCCTCCACTCGCTTTACAGGCCATCCCGGCTTAGGCGGAGGCGGCGCAAACATATTCTTCTTCTTTAATTCTTCTGCAACTTCCTTGAACTTGGCCAGGTACTCTTTCGCATCGTTCGCGTCCGGCTTACTTTGTGCAACAGCATCTTCCACCAGCTTCTCCATCCTCGCAGACGTCACGAAAAAGCTTCCTAACTTGGCCGTAATCAAAACGCCCAAAACCCCTGAAACGCAAAGCAGCGAAATTGAAATCAACCCCTGTTTTTCTTTCAAAGTATCAAGCTTCATACACCACCCTTACATATCATCCACGTGCTCCTCCATCTGCTCCACCATTTTTTCTTTTTGCTCGTCGGACATATTATTCCACTCTTCCTTCATCCGTTCTTTTTCTTCATCCGACGCCTGATTCCACATCTCCAACAGCTTCGCCCTCACTTTTGGCGATAACTTAACTCCCATCCATGCAAGCGGGTCTTCTTCAGATGTCGTCGCAACTTTCTTTTCTACGGGTTTTTTCTCTACCTTTTTCTCTTTGGGCTTGGGTTTCTCGACCCGCTTCTGTTTCTTTTTTGGCTCGGGGACAGTACCTACATCGAATGGGTAGAAGATTTTCTCCTTCCCTTCCCACACAATCTTTACGTACGAAGGCCCAATCTCCAGAATCTTCGCCCCGCCGATTTCGTCACCGACCTTGCGCCAATTACCCTTAATAAACGCCATATGGCCAAGTATGCCCTCCACTCGCTTTACAGGCCATCCCGGCTTAGGCGGAGGCGGCGCAAACATATTCTTCTTCTTTAATTCTTCTGCAACTTCCTTGAACTTGGCCAGGTACTCTTTCGCATCGTTCGCGTCCGGCTTACTTTGTGCAACAGCATCTTCCACCAGCTTCTCCATCCTCGCGGACGTCACGTAAAAGCTTCCCAGCCTGACTATAATCAAAACGCCCAAAACCGCTGAAACGCAAAGCAGCGAAACTGAAATCAATCCTTGTTTTTCTTTTAGACTATCAAGCTTCATACGCTATTTAGCTCACTTCACAAATGTTGACACCGTCAAATCAATCTTGAATTTCTGCCGCTTCTTTGGGTCGCATTCCATCCGCATCTCCTCAATGCCCACCAGATACGGATTCTCATAGAGATTAGTAAGCAGATCCAGCACCTGTTGAAATTTGCATTCCCCGCGAGTATGCAAACCCAATAGTTTGTAACCCGCCCCCGCTTGTGCCCTCCTGGCACGCAAAACTCGTATGGGCTCACCTCTCTTGAATCCCGCTTTTTTCAACTGCTCGGAGAACTTCTCTCTAAACCGAATCTTTTGTTCCTCTTCTTCGTTCGGGTCCTCGAACAGAGGCACGATCGACATCAACCGCTTCTGTTGAGCTTTGTCTATCCTTATGCTCGTGAGCGTAGCTCTTTTGTCCGCTATCGATTTCCGTACTTCGGTCCAGCGCTCAACCCACGTTGTTCCAAACCTAAACACAAGGATAGCCACAACACCAACAGCACCTATCTTTAACGCCCACTTGTCTCTTTCACTTAATTTCATCGTAGTTTCACTAACCTTTAGGTTTATAGTCGAGTTCTCTTTTTGGTAAAACGCCCGTAATGAAAGGTTATAGTAAAGTCGCGCTTATCGTCTTTCGGCGTCACACTTTCTATCAGCGGTTCCTTTATGCCCTTTCTGGTCCGCAGACTCTCCTGGAACTTCCATAGCTGCTCTTCGTTCTTGGCCTGGCCTTGTACAGTCACCAGTTGACCTTTCTTGAAATGGATGACGCTTAAAACTATCCCGTCGTGCTCGGTGCTGTTTATTTCGTTCAAAAGTCTCAGAAGGTCAGGCCTTTGCAACGCAACTGATTTGAGTAGCTTTTGCCGCTGGGTAAATTGCCCCACATTTACTTTTTCCACTAACCTCGTCAAACGTTTGTCATTGACTACATCCACCGCATAAAGCACTGTAACAAGCAGTGCCAGCATTACCGCCACAATTGCGCCGGTCACCTTCGGCGACCGCAGCCAGCGCCCCTTTTCCTTCTTGGCCTGAGGACGATACAAGCCCTCAAAAATATCAAGCTCTTCTCCACGTGCTTCCAATACCGTCACCGCAAGACCTATCGGCACGCGATACTCGTAGATATCCGCAGCGTCCAGTTCCATCTGTGCCGTTAATTTTTGCATCTGCGGCATGACCACTTTTGCCTTCAACCCCGCCGACTCAAGGCAGGATGTTATTTCTTCTATTGCGCTACCGCCATCGGACAGCACAAAAATTGGAAGTTCACCAGCGTCCGCATAACCGAACAGCTCCACTACGCTTCTCATATCCTGGACAAACCGCTCGACCGTTTCCACTTGCCCCACCGACTCCACTCCTGCCGAAATATCCTCCATCCCCATATCCAGGCTTGCCGCGTTAACCAGTTTTCCTTCCTCAGCCAAGCAAACCTGCGTACTTCGCGACCTTATGCTCACCACCACAGCCGCCTCCTCGTCCCCCGAAAAGAACTCTCTCCACGCCTTTACTATCCCCTCGCAGTCCAGCAGTATCTTCGCCGGCTCAAAAACACGCACCTCTTCAACAAACCTCCGCAAATGGTCTCTTCTGGCCGCCGTAACCGTGACGTCCACTTGTCCATCCCGGACCTCGCCGCCACGCCAGGCCAGTTCCATCTGCTCGGCAGGCAGCGGCAGCCGCGATTCAGCCTGCAGCTTAACGATTGCTGCAAGTTCCTTTTCCTTGACCGCAGGGACACCAAGCCGGTAGAAAACCACACCGGATGAGTCAAAACCGGCTGCAACGATTTTGGCACCCTTCTTTCCTGTTTTCGGCGTGCCCTCGCAAGGTAGGCTGCACTCGCCGGCAAACATCCCCAGGGTCATCTCGCTCGCTTGGCCATCTTTGGTCCAGAGAACTTCAAACGCCTCTCCCTGCTTCCGAAGCTCAACGCCTCTGAGTTTGCTCTCCTCGCGCGCTATCGCAACCACCGACGCCTTTGTCACCGTATCTGTTCTCTTACTGCTCATATTTGCTTAGATTCCTATTCTGCTGCCTGTTGCACCTCGGGACGCCGCACCATCGCTCCCGCCCCTTGATACCAATAAAGTATTTTGCAGGGAGTCTGGTTTCTGCCGACCACCGCTTCCGTTTGCAGCCTTACTCCCCGGCCTCTACCCCGGTCAGCTCGCCCAACACAGCGAATCGTGAATACATCCGACCGTGTAGTTATATGCTTCGCGATTTTCTTGAACGTCTTAACGCTTACTGATTTCACGTCAAGCACCTCCGCAATACTCTGCATACCGCTCAGCAATCCATCTCGGTGGGTAACTATATCATTGGCTATCTGCTTGGCTGTTTCATCATCACCCAGCAAAACCGCCAAAACCTCCTTCGGCGCAGTATTGACGTTGACTTTCCCGGGTATTATTTCCTCGTCATTTACTGTTATTTTGTCAGCTATATCCTTAAACGTTTGCAAATCCAAAGGCTGAGCGTTTTCTGACTCTTCCCCCTCAGATTTGGCCTCTTTGGGACTCTTATCATTTATCAAATCAGAAATGCTTTCGTGCTCGCGATTCTTCACAATCCATTTCGCATGCGGTTTTGATATATTCAATTCCCTTGTGAGCTTATCCTCGTCAGCTTTGTTGATATTAACTCTGTCGTTTCCACCAGCATCTTTATTCTTGTCATACGAGTAGCATGTCAGATACGCAATCCATCCTCGGTCGAGTTTCTCATCTTTGTTATCGGGAGGAGGACTTTCGTCACCATCTTTCTCATTGTAATCCAGCTTGCCGTTAAGGTTCGTGTCTTCTCCATACAGCATCTCTTCGGTAATACCTTTGACCATAAGCAGTTCACGAATTGTCCTGAAACGTCCGTTTCGAATGCGATATCTATAACGCAGATTCTCATAGTAACCTGCTTCAGCACCCCCTCCACGCGGCTCATCATTGTTGTCCCGCCAGTCGAGTATCGCATCTGCAATCTCTTCCGTCATACCCTCACGCTCCAGCCGCAAAAGCTGCTTTCTGCTCACAGTATTTATGTTCAATTTGCTCGCCTCGTCGACAACCCGGACAGTAAAGATGCACTCTCCGAACTTCACGTCGTTGAAATCTGCATCATTCTCACTCCAAAGGTCCGTCAGGCTGTCACTTCCTCTAAGGTCATCGTTCAGTACTGCAACAGCTCTCTCTATACCTGCCCGACAGGCCCACTTGCACCGAAACTCATCCATTCTTACAACGCAAACCTTCATATCGAGCCGGCTGTCTCGCCCGACAGCGGCTGCAATTACTATAAGCACCATTATCACCCAAAGCACCGCTACAAGAACAAGTCCCTTTTTGCCGCTTGCAGTACTCATTTTTTCGCTTTGCCCTTTCTTACTTCTCAGTCCCCTTCTTCCTCGTCGCCGCCAGTAACAGTGCCCTCTCTCCACGGCGACCGCGGAAAATTCACAATGAAAGACTCAACAACCATATCCGCCCTGCTTTGCCGCGACGCCACTATGGTCACGTCGATTAGTTGCGGTAGGGATTTCATCTCCTCCGGCCATTCAACCTGCCATCGTTCGCCGTCGAAGTACCTGACCTCAAAAACATCGATATCTTCAGCAATTGCGGTCAATATACCGCCGCCTAATGCCTCCTTGTCGGGATTAGGCCACAACCTCCTCATTAGTGCACGTCTCTCCTCCTTCTTTTCCAAATAATACTCCACCTCATAAACATCGCCTTCCGGCTCCTCGATTCTTGCCTTTGTCCTGCCAACAGCATAAAAACTTAAACAACTAACCAAGTCCCCGCCTGTCTCTTGCGCCAGCCCGACCAGCTTGGTCTTTCTTAAGTCGTTGTCGCGGTACAGATTCATAAGGTCCCGGGCGACCATCTTCGCCGCAAACCTTGCCTCAGAAGAGGTAGAAATATTGTTCTCGATCATCTCGCTGCTGGACGAAATAGCTCTCAGTGTCCCCACAGCCACCAACGCAACAAATGCCCCTATCATTGAGGCAAGCAGCACTTCTACCAATGTAAATCCGCTCTTTTTCACGTATATCTTCCTTCGGTCACTCTTGCGGGCTACTGACTACAAGCAGGCCTGTCCCGTTGAGCATTGTATCGACCGAAACGCTGTGCAGCCGTTTGCGGTCAAACCAGCTAACCGTAACAGTCACCTGATAAAGGTTATCGGTACCCTCGTATGCAGTGGCAGCTCTCCAGTGATATATTTGCTCAAACCCTTTAAACTGCCCTTGCATCTGCCCTGTTTCAATAAAGTCTTCAACGCCGATATAGTCAATATAAGTAAGCTGTTTGTCGGCTAATGCCGCCGCCACTTCAGATTGTCTGTTGAGCCTCATCCAGCTAAGAGACCGTGAGCCAACTGCTCCCAGTGTCAAGACTGCCATGCAAAGGATAGTGCTTGCAGCGATCGTCTCAACCAAAGTAAAACCTGTCCTGTTCTTATCTGCTCCCACTCTTTTGTTTTCCTGCTCTCAATTCTAAATTAGTTAAAGTTCCTCGTCCAAATCAACGACGGTATCGGTCTTGGCGTCTTTAGCCATGCCGAAATGTACCGTTGCCTTGCCCGTCGCTGCACAAATACTGACCGTATAATGATTCTTGCCGTCACCAATCTGGACAACGGCTGACTGTGTGGTGCCGTTAGGCGAAAAGACTATCGTCTTTCCCTCTGATGTCCCGGCCCCTTCGCCCAAACCAAGCGGCGTTATCACAATATCTTCGAATTTGACGTCACCGCTAAACCGCACCGGCTTCGAGTACGAATCTCGCAGCGGTATCTTCTCAGTCTGCTCGGTTTCTTCGTTAAATTCATACACGAGCAGCGAAAACTGATTATTGTCCGCGTCCAGTTCCAGCTCGCACGGAAATTGCCTCTCAATAGCCGTTATCCGCGCGTACTTGGCCGCGAACCAGAAATCTCGCGCCGCTCTTTCTGCCACCATCCTCTTATATGTGCCCACATAAAACCCACCTCCAATGCCGGCCAGAAGCACAATAACTGCCACTACTACCATCATCTCCGCAATCGTAAAACCACGACCTTTCGTTGCTCGCCGTCTGTGATTCAGATTCTCCAGGACGCAATACGCAATACGATATACGAAATTAGTCGTTATATATGTCTTCGTCGTCACCTTCTCCGCCCTCTTTGCCGTCTGCTCCGAGACTTATCAAATCATAACTGCCCGGGTTGCGCTCACCTTCTTCCACGTAAATGTACGGATTATCCCACGGGTCAATCAGCTCACTCGGCTTCAGATAACGGCCCCGCCACTTCTCCTCAACATCCTCAGGTGGGTCAATCAGCACTTCAAGCCCCTCGGCATCAGTTGGGTACCGGCTGCAGTCAATGCAAAATCTCTCGATCGCATTCTCAATGTCCCTCATTTTGGCCTTCGCTATGTCCCTCTGCGCCTTGCTTACGGCCTTAAACATCTTCGGCGCCACAAATACGGCAAGCATCGATATAATCAGAATCACCACAAGCAGTTCTATAATGGTAAATGCCTTAAAAGTTTTACGTCTTGCCATTTGAGCCTTGAATTTCAACTCTTGCATTTCACTCTGCCTTTCAATTTCCTTACGCTTAAGCTACATACTAAGACCACCAAGTTCCATTATGACTATGGGCAGTAAAGTTGCCGCTATTATAAAAGCTATCACCAAAGCCAGCACCAATATCAACACCGCCGGGAAAATCGCCATAAATCTCGTTATAGCCGCGTCCGCCTCGGCATCGAACGTGTCGGCTGCATTGAGCAGTAATTCATCGAGTCTTCCCGTTTGCTCGCCAATCGATACAATTTGCACAAGCAAAGGCGGAAAATATCCCGATGTCTCTAATGGACCCGCCAGAGACGCGCCCGCCTTTACCTTTTCGGCAACGCCGTCGATTTCCCTGCCCAGCAACTCATTACCCAGTGTGTCACGCACAACGCCCAGCGCTTCGAGAATGGTAACGCCTCCTTTCGTCAGCGCACCAAGGGTTCTTGCGAACCTGCCGACCGCTATTGTCCTCAAAACCGAACCCAGAACAGGCAGCCTCAGCTTAAAAGCGTCCCACCTGATTCTGCCGGCAGACTTCGTCCATTTTCTCAGGTAGTAAAGCCCCACTACAACTGCGGCAATAAAAAGCCAGCCGTAGAATGTTGTAAGCACTGCTCTTGTAAAACTACTGATTGCTATCAGCAACCTTGTCGGCCACGGCAGCATCGCAATGCCGCCGGTTATCGTATTTAGTATCTGCGGCAATATCCACGTTATTATCACAACCACCGACACAAGGCCAAGGCTCAAAACAAAGATAGGATACGCCGAGGCGTTTTTCATACTTGTCTTTACCTTCTCGTCCCTGCTCAATATATCGGCCAACTGCGTTGAAGTTTGTTCGATAATCCCACCTGTCTCTCCGACTCTTATCATCGAAAGATACAGCGGGCTGAAAATTTCTTCGTGTCCGGCCATCGCTTCTGATAGTGACTGTCCGGAGCGTACTAACTTAGCAAGCTCACTGAGCAACTCTCTCATTACAATCTTGTGTTGCTGGTCGCGAATAATCTCAAGCCCATTGAGCAGAGGAAGCCCCGCTCGCAAAGCCGTGCTTAACTGGCTGGTCATAGCCAAAATGTCTTTGCTTGTAATCCTTCGCGAGCCGAATCTAATAGGGACCCTCAGTGCCGGAAGTCGTTTTTCCAGGCCCAGCGGCTTCGCTGGCTCCAGCGTTACCTCCTTGCCGGCGCGAACGCTCGCGGCTTGAGCTTCTTCTGTCAGCTCAATTACGAACTGTCCCCGCTCAGCCAGACCGGCAACAGCGCTTCTTCGGTCAACTGCTTCAATCGCCCCTGTGCTATGCTCTCCTGTCTGATTAACTGCTTTGTAAGAATACTGACCCAAAACTATACCTTGTTATCGTTGTTGCTAAGCCGCACTTTCTATCTACTCTTTTCTTTTGCCTCCTTACCCGTTTATTCTTCTTCCCCAATACCTTGCGTAACTCGCAAAATTTCTTCAGGAGTCGTCATGCCCTCAAATACTTTTATGACACCATCATGCCGCATCGCTGCATGGTCCGGCGGCGCCGCCTTGATAATCTGTTCAGTAGTCGGCCTCGCCGCTATCAGCTCCCGCAGTGAATCAATTATCCGCAGCAGCTCGAATATGCCCGTTCTTCCTCTCATACCGGTGTGGAGACATTCATCACAACCGCTGCCATGATAAAACTTTGTATCAGGTTTGACCGTCACCGCGCTATTCAGGTTCCTGATGAGGTTATCATCCGGCTTGTACGGCTTCTTGCATTTAGGGCAAATCGTTCGCACCAGTCTTTGAGCCAACACCGCCTCTAACGAACTGGCTAACAGAAACGGCTCAACTCCCATATCAAGCAATCTTGTCACCGCCCCCGGCGCATCATTGGTGTGAAGTGTCGAAAAGACAAGGTGCCCCGTCAACGCCGCACGAATCGCTATGTCAGCAGTTTCCTTGTCTCGTATCTCTCCCACCATTATGATATCCGGGTCCTGCCGCACTATATGTCGCAGGCCCGTAGCAAAGGTCAATCCCCTTTTAGGATTGACCGGCATCTGGATGACACCATCGAGCTGATACTCAACCGGGTCTTCTATCGTTATCATCTTCACAGCCGGCGAATATATCCTATTTAAAGCCGCATAAAGTGTTGTTGTCTTACCGCAGCCGGTCGGCCCCGTAACAAGTACAATCCCGTGTGACTTATGCAGGCATTGGTCAAAACCCTTAAGGCAATCGGTGCTCATCCCCAAATCACCGAGTTTCATCAATGACACTGACCTATCCAGAATCCGCAGTTCGATAGATTCGCCGTACACCGTCGGCACGGTCGAGACACGCAGGTCCACCCTGCCGTTCCTGCCCGTAAATTCAATATGCCCGTCCTGCGGCACAAAACGCTCGGCAATATTCATATTCGCCATAATCTTTACTCGCGAAATAATTGCCGCCTGCAGCCGTTTCGATGACGGCGTCTTCTCCACAAGCATACCGTCAACCCTGTATTTTATCTTTACCTGATGGGCAAACGGCTCGATGTGGATGTCACTTGCCCGTGCGTCAACCGCCTCCAGTATAATTAAGTTCACAAGATTGACTAAAGACGGCTCCCGCGCCAATTCGTGAAGCTTGGCAGGTGAATAATCCCCGTTGTTCAGGGCAGCCTCCGCTCGCTGCTCAGCCGGCACAAGGTCATCCAGCATCCTTGCTACGTTGCTGCCGTAGAATTTCAGTATCGAATTCTCCATCTGTCCCGGTTCAGCGTAATATCGCCGCACAGAACAGCCCGTTACTACCCGCAAATCCTCAATAACCTGCGGCCGAAATGGGTCGGTCATTGCCACCGCCAATCGGCCATCTTCACGCCATAACGGAAGAATATTGTATTTGCTGACCAGCTCGGCCGGCACAAGCGCAATGATTACGGCGTCTATGGAAACATCAGTCAAATCTATCTTTTCTATCCCGACTTGCAGTGCAAGTGCTTCACTCAACTGAGCCTGCGTTATGTAACCAAGCTCAAGCAGAATCTCGCCCAGCCGGCGATGCTTACCTGTACTCGCGTCACCAGAGGTACGAGTAACACTTTGCTCTGTGAGTGCAAAGTCAAGCTGCGACTCGTCCAGATACGCTTTTGCACGAAGTAATTCACCTAATCTTCTCTTTCTTTGGGAGTTCATATTCGCCTTCCCTGCCTGAAAATCGCCCCCTTGTCTTCTGTCGAAGACAGAAAAGGGGGTCAAACCCTAATTATACCTAAAAACAGAACTTACGTCAAGATATTTCGTCCCCCCACTGGCGGACCCGATAGCGGCGGCTCGAAATCTATAATGCAACAATTCAGGCTCAGAACAAAGTAAAATGCGTGTAAAATAACTAAGTACCTTGTTTACAAAGAATTTACCTGCCACAGGCGGGCTCACGTAACCTGCCTCAGTAATACCGAGAGTGTTTGCACGGCCTGTACCGTTTGTACGGCTGGCCGGAAACAATACCCTCATTTATATTTAGACGCATCACAAGGCCGGTTTGTTACACAAAAAATTGATTTTTATCGGTAAAAAGTTGCAATCCGCCTGTGGCGGACCAATGGCAGGTAGATTTTCGAATCAAATGCGCAAGTTTTTCTCACGCAAATGCGAATATTTTCGAACCAAACACGCAAGTCCGGCCCACCACCTGCCTGTGGCGGAGCAAAAACGTCTACTTCGTGAGCAAAGATTGAAATAATGAGCGATTTTTGAGTACCTGTACTTTTCGCACCCCCTTGCGCCCACTTTTCTGTCTTCACCAGAAGACAAGGGGGCTCACGCCCAACTGTCCTATCTACAAGGAGCTTTATCTGGGACCAACGTATAGCAGATAGCACACGGCTGTAGCCTGGTTTTCAGCTCGCCGGCCTGCCCCGTTAGAAGTCCGCCTGTTCCTATCACCAGCCACAGGCGGGCCCCCGGCTCCTTATTAGGATTACTTCTAACGGGGCCTGCTGGGTGGTGCGCGGGAAGTTTCCTGCGCATTTTATCCCGAATTTACTGCTGCCCGAAGAAGCGAACGGAGAATTCCGAGCCACGGATTTGCAGGAAATTTTCTTGACCACGGCCAGTGTTATACATTCACAACCGACAATGTAGGTGACGTTTGTGTTCCAGCTCAGTACCCCACTATTCAAGAGGCAATCGACTATTCCTGGGAAGGCGGGACTGTCTGGGTCGCTGATAATACGTACAGGGGCGAAGGAAACCGCGATATAGATTTTAGGGGAAAGGCCATTACTGTTCGCAGTGAAAACGGCCCGCACAATTGCATAATCAACTGTGAAGGTACCAAACAAGACCCACACCGCGGCTTCCACTTCCGCAACCGTGAAGATGCGAACAGCATACTCTCTGGCTTTACTATCACAAACGGCTATGCGTTTGGAAGTTCGTACAAAGATCGCTCCGGTGGGGCCATCCGGTGCGACAACAGCAACCCCACCATCACCAACTGCATTATCACCGAAAACGCTGGCCACTGGGACGGCGGCGGAATGTACAATTACAGGAGCAGTCCGGTCTTAATCAACTGCGCGCT
>CAZOUM010000017.1:0-48264 GCA_964582985.1 uncultured Pirellulales bacterium
TGGTAGGGGGGCTGGTCAGTTGTCCGGTAATTGCTGTTCCGACCAGCATCGGCACGGGCGCGAACTTTCAGGGGTTGTCGGCACTTTTGACGATGCTCAATAGCTGCGCTGCGGGTGTCACTGTGGTAAACATCGATAATGGATTCGGGGCCGGTGTGACAGCGACATTGATAAACAGGAAGATAGAGCAGTAAGACATTAATTGAAGAAACGATGGAGACAGTAGACCGTATTCCAAGATTGAAGCCCAGGGCTGTTGGCGCCCACAAGGGCGATTTCGGCAAGGTCTGCATTATAGCGGGCAGTGTGGGTATGAGCGGGGCTGCTGCGCTTGCGGGCAGGTCTGCATTACGGGGCGGTGCCGGACTTGTGCGTGTGGCAACTGCGAAAAGTGTTTTGCCGATAGTTGCCGCGATAGAGCCATCGTTTACTACGATTCCCTTGCCTGAAGATAGTGCCGGTCGAATATCTGCAAAAGCAGTCAGTATCATCCTTAATGCCGTTGCTGATAATGATGTTCTGGCGTTCGGGCCGGGAATTGGTATCAGCCAGGGCTTGCGTTCAATCCTTGAGGTGCTCTTGGTGCAGGAGAACCTGCGTTTGGTTATAGATGCCGACGGCCTAAACAACCTGTGCAGGATAAAAGACTGGCCTGCAAAGTTAAAAGCAAACCTAATTTTGACACCTCATCCCGGCGAAATAAAGAGACTATGGTCCAGCGTATTCAGAGAACAATTACCGTCTGAGCGCCAAGAACAAGCGGGACAATTAGCGCAGCAGACTAAGGCCATCGTGGTTTTAAAAGGAGCAGGGACGGTTGTTACCGATGGTCAGAAAGCTTATATCAACAAGACTGGCAATCCTGGGATGGCCACGGCTGGCTCTGGCGATGTGTTGACAGGCGTTATAACCGCGCTTATAGGCCAGGGTTTGACCAATTTCGATGCGGCTGTTTTGGGTGTTTATATTCACGGGCTGGCCGGTGACATTGCGGCGAAAAAAGTGGGCCAGGTCAGTTTGATGGCCACCGATATAGCCGACGCGCTACCTGAAGCTTTCTTGAGAGGTTGATGGTTGTTTTTGGTTGCTGCGTAAGAAAGGTCTCAGGCGCCGTCGCCATTACCCAATCTCTTCCTTCGTCCGAGGTTCAGGATTTTTAGCAGTTTCCAGCCTGAGGGTAAAAGTGCTGCGGCCAGAGCTATTTTCAATAAATCGCCGATTATGAAAGGATACAGACCGACCCGCAATACATTGCTGATACCCCGTAGGCAAGATAACCAGAGAAGGCCGCAAGCATAAATCACGATGTTGCCCAAGAGCATTGCCGGAATGGTTGTCGAAACTCGCCTGTCCCATCCCCTCTCTGCCAGCAGGCCTACGATATAAGCCGCTGCGACGAAACCGACCAGATATCCGCCTGTGAATCCTCGCAGTACTGCAAGGCCGCCCCCCAGTGCGAATACAGGCAGTCCAGCCAGCCCGGCCGTTATGTAAGCAATGACAGTGAAGCAACCGCGCCGAGCGCCAAACAGCGCACCTATCATCAGCACTGCGAAGGTCTGCCCAGTGACAGGGACGGGGTTTTTGGGCAGCCATATTTTGACCTGGGCGCATAAGGCGATTAATAAGGAGCCGGTGATAATGAGAGCGACATCGTAAAAACCGGCGAGCCTTTTATCGCTGGGTCGCAAAAGACCAGCCATAGTCGCATTTGTCAGCATATCTGTTCTCTGGTCGAAAGTCCTATGAAATACTTGTGTTAGTATCTACCGGGCATCATACATGAAGTTTCTCAGTGCTCACGTTTGCTTGATACTATATCATCGATGTGGCGGCTGTCGCAAGAGATTTTCCGACGGTTGTTACGGTCCCATATTATCATCGCTGCCAATAGCAGGATTTGATGGCCCAAAAACATTTCGATTTGCTGATTTTTGTTCGGTTTTTGTTAGGGTTTTTGCCTGGGTATTACCGATAGAAATACTTGTTGCTGGTATTGCGCATTTTCGTAGCTGGATAATTGTCAACCGACAGATTTGGGGAAAAAGATGGACAACCGTCCAAACAGGCAAGGAATTGAGCCTTTATGCAGATTTGGGCCTGGGGGCGATTTTATTTCTGATTGGTCGCCCGATATGCTTCGTGTGTTGCCCCAGCCTTGTTCGAGCGGTCTGGGCAAATTGCTGACGTTGGTGAGGGAAATCATAACCGCGGTACTTGGCTCAGAGCTTAAGAAGCCTACGGCTGTAGCGCCGAGTGTTCACCGCCTCACGGACCAGTTCCTTGCTGAAGAGGAGAAACTAAAACATGGAGTTAGGTACAGCCAAGCTGACAAACGAACTTACGCCGCGACAGTTCCAATTGTTGAAAGCAATCGCCGGTTTCGTAGCGAGCCGATGCTATTCGCCGACGATTGGGGAGCTGGCGTGCGAACTGGGCGTAAGCCGAAGCACCACATTCGAGCATATCGCCGAACTGCGAAAAAAAGGCATACTTTCAGCCTGCCCGGGCAGGGCTCGCTCTTTGAAACTGACTTCAAGAGCGTGCGAACTGCTTAGCCGGATTGCCGACCACAGTTCGAGCCATCTTGGTGGACCGCCGACAGGTATACCGCTGGTGGGCAGAGTGGCGGCGGGGTCGCCCATAGAGGCCATAGAAAACAGAGAGCAGGTGGCCCTGAGCACATACTTTGGCAGCGGCGATGACATATTTGCTCTTGAGGTAACAGGCGATAGTATGCTCGGCGACGATATCCGGGACGGCGATTATGTAATTTGCCGTCGCACCTGCTTTGCTGATAACGGGCAATTGGTTATTGCTATCGTTGACAATGAAGAGGCAACGTTGAAAAGGTTCTACAAAGAAAATGGGCGGGTTCGGCTCCAGCCAGCTAATGATGATTATGACCCAATTTATTCGGACAACTGCCGTATTGAGGCTGCGGTGGTGGGATTGGTAAGAAAACTTTAGCCCAACTTGACAGTTAGCGACTTGGCGAGTTTTAGTTTTCCTTGGTGGGAAGCACCGGCGAGTCGCTAATTTGAAGCAACTGCTGGTGTAGAATTTTTGTAAGCCATCACTTTTAGGATATCGACAAATCGCTCGACCATCATAATTGCAGGCCATGTTCGTTGGTGACGCTGCAGATTCTCTTGCGCCCAGGGCAATGCGAGCGGCAGCATCACGGCTTCTGCGCACGTACCCTCAAGGTCACCGGCCAATTGACCAAGGGCCTCGAGAACGCTTACCGGCATCGTCACCATCTGCGACTGAACCATACATTCAGTTTCACACGGTAATCCTGACCCGGTTACAAAGTGTTCACGGCAGGCAGTTGGCCTTTGCTCGTATATTGTGCACAGTCCGCCGGACAAGAATGGGCAAGGCAGTTTAAGCCCTGCATACCAGCTGCTAAGTTGGCGTACCTGGTTCGGACTGTTTGTTGTTGAGTGTACGTCAAAGCTTTCGGGCATGTCATCGAGAATCTTTCTTGATGCGTCAAGACATAACCGCAATACAGCTTTGCTTTGGTCTGCCGGCATGTCCAGTACTTCTTCCCTCATGCTAAAGGCCTCGGGGACCGAGAGGGGAACGAGGTAGCTGCAACAGGCTGAACAACCTTTGCAACATGGAACAAACTTTTGCTCTTTGCGGAGCTTGTCTACAACCACCGAGACCAATTTTGTGGAAAGTGTGCGTGCGAGAGGTACTATATCTGCCAACGTGGCCTGTCTCTGGGCGGCACTAATACGAAGGTGTACGAGCTCGCCAAGAATATCAAGTTCAAGACCGATAATCTTTGCGTCACCACCGAGACTGTTTGCTTCATTGGGGTCGCCTAACAGAGTGATAGGTGGATTCTCAACCATTAATCGTCGTCCAATTCCGGCGTTCGTGCTTTTCTAAACGCGGATTATCGGATTTAAGAAAAACTCGTATTCCAGGCTCCTGCTTCAAAACAGGGCGGCGGATATATATATATCGGATAATCGACAGCAGCGCTTGATTTGGCAATCCGGATAATTAGCCCGAATGTTTGAAAGTGGTTTGATGGCAGCCTCAGCATTTGTAATATTGGACCAAGCTTTACGGAGTTCTTTTTGCCTTGGGGTGGAAGGTTCAAAGGGTCCGGGTCCGCATGCAACCTTGTCGGAACAGTGGCAGAAAATATCGGTCAGGCTCTCTTGGTTGCCCAATAGGAATTATGGTGGTGTGAGGTTCGGATTGCTATGAGGCCTGTTGGCGAAAAGATTCATCTTTATATTTTTCCAAGAATTTCAGCCACTTTGTCCAGGCCTTTTTGTAAATTTCGCTGGACACCAAAAAGCCATCGTTGTGGCTGCCGAAAATCTCGACAAACTCTTTGGGCTCGTTCGCAGCTTCGTACAGTTCCAGACCAAACTCGAAGGGCACAACTTCATCGTTTTTGCTGTGAATTATCATCACCGGAATTTTAACATCCTTGATGTAATCGATTGTGTTGTAGCTGAAGCTTGCAAACCACCGCACGGGCATATAAGGATAGAATTTCCTGCCTATTTCAATGTAGGAGGTAAAAGTGCTCTCGATAATCAATGCTTTTGCTTCGACTTTGCTTATCAATTGTGCCGCAATACTTCCTCCCAACGACCTGCCAAAGACAATAATTTTATCCGGCGGCACTTTCTTTTCTTCGGTCAGCCATTTGTATGCAGCCTGGGCATCCAGGTACGTTCCCTCCTCAGTTGGTTTGTCTTCGCTGGTGCCGTAACCGCGGTAGTCAAAGATGAAGCAATTTAATCCGAGGTTATAGAAGAAGTTTATACTGTCCAAACGGTGCATTATATTGCCGCCATTGCCGTGGCAGAAGAGGACCGTCAACTGCGAATTTTCCGCGGGTCCCGTTAGAAGTGAATCACCAGGCTGGACTGACGCAGCTTTAGTCCGGACTTCTAACGGGGCGGGAATATACCAGGCGCTGAGTTGCAGGCCGTCGGCAGTTTTGAAGACTACGCCTTCGAAATCCAGTCCCAGTTCGTCCGGCGTATATTGAATGTCCCGGACAGGGCCGTACAGAAACTTCGGCTGCATAGAATAGAGTATCAGCGCGTAGCCGCAATAGGCGGCAAACAAAACCGCAATGACAGATATCAACAACGAGCCCATAGCAATAATCAATAATGAACGGTCAGTAGCACAGCGAAGCGATATTTTAATTTGCTCTGAGAGATAAAACAAGCTACAATTTCGATATGATTAAGAGAAGAAAAACGACAACAGTCAAGGTTGGCTCGGTGAAAATCGGTTCCTCTGCTCCAATAGTTATTCAGTCGATGACGAAGGCGCCTACGGTTGATATTGCCGCTTGTGTAAGGCAAATAGAGCAGCTTATCCTGGCGGGCTGCCGATTAGTCAGAATCGCTGTTCCGAGGCGTGCTGATACCGTTGCCTTTGCAAAAATTGTTCAGAAGGTATCTGTCCCCTTAGTTGCCGATGTTCATTTTAGTCCCAATCGAGCTGTTGAGGCGATAGAGGGCGGAGCTGCCAAGGTGAGACTCAACCCCGGGAATATAAAGAAGCGCAAAGACATCCTGCGAATAATAGACGCAGCCAGGATGCACGGAGCGGCTATCCGGATTGGGGTCAACGAAGCAAGCATTCGCGACCTGAGAAAGCAGGATGTTCCCATCCAAAAGCGAACCGCTTTGATGGTGATGGAAATGAGAAAGTATGTGCGACTGTTTGAGAATCGGAATTTTACACAATTGGTCCTTAGTGCGAAGAGCAGCGATGCCCTTAGGACGGTCGAGGTCAATCGCCGTATCGCTGAAGTCTTCGATTATCCGCTTCACCTTGGGCTGACACATGCGGGTTTGCCCGAAGATGCCCAGATACCTTCGGCGATTGCGGTGGGCGCGCTGCTTACTGAAGGTATTGGTGACACCATCAGGGTAAGCTGTGCCGGCAATCCTGTCGTGGAAACGGAAATTGCAAAACGGATTCTGATTGCTCTTGGCTTGTACGAACGTTCAAAGCCGGAGTTGATAGTTTGCCCAACGTGTGGTCGGGCCGAACTTGATGTGGTCAAGCTTGCCCGGCGAGTTAAAAAAGCCCTGGCCGGCATTAATAAACCGGTGCGTATCGCTGTGATGGGCTGTGTTGTCAACGGCCCGGGTGAAGCTGCTGATGCCGACCTGGCCGTCTGCGGTGCAAAGAATAAAGCCTACCTCTATCGAAATGGCCGAAAAATATCAGTAGTACCTGAAGCGAAAGTCATTCCAGAGTTACTAAGACAATTAAACAAACTCTGACAATATGTGCACTCAAGTAAAACTACCCGATACGCGTGGCGCAACTCTGAAAACAACGTTGGAACGATTTTGTGTTGTCGTTCTGTTAAGCATTGCTTTTGCGTATATCGAAGCGGCGGTGGTTGTCTATTTGCGGGAAATCTTTCATCCCGATGGTTTTATGTTTCCGCTGCGCGAATTTCCCCTCAGCGAAAACTGGAATATTCTTCTGACCGAGGTCGGCAGAGAAGCGGCCACATTGGTTGTGATATTGACGGGTTCCTGGCTGGCCGGACGAAGCTTTCAGCAGCGATTTGCCTATTTTATGGTAATCTTCGCAATCTGGGATATCTTCTACTACGTGTGGCTCAAGGTTCTCATCAACTGGCCCGGCTCAATTATGGATTGGGACATTCTGTTTTTGATACCGATGACCTGGGCTTCGCCGGTGCTGGCACCGATACTTGTCTCAATTATATTGCTTTTGTTTGCGATAATCATACTCTATCGCTGTTCTTGTGGTATGCCGTTGAAAGTAACGCAGATAGACTGGTTTGGTTTTTCCCTTGCTGCTTTGGCGGTGATTGCCTCTTTTTGTATTGCCGGCCTACATATCAGAAGGCCGGATTTTCAATCGCATTTCTATTGGTGGCTGTATGCTCTGGGTGGCACAGTCGCACTGGCGGTGTTTTTCAAATGTCTTTTGAAATCTAAATACTCTGCCGGCTAATTTCTTAACTGTTCTGTGACCTGTTGGTTCTGCTCGCGGCTCTATGAGATGAATGTCTTTTGCTGTTATTTTCCTTCTCTGCGTAACGTTCGAATTTACCGAAAATCATCTTACCGGCTGAGGTCTGCAGTGAGCTTGTTACGGTAATGGTCACTTCCCGGCCAATCTTGTTGTAGGCGTCCTCGACAACAATCATTGTGCCATCGGGCAGATAGCCGATACCCTGTTGTGCTTCTTCGCCGGGCTTAATGATTCTTACTTGCATAGTTTCACCCGGCAGAGCGATTGCCTTTAATGAATTGGCCAAATCGTTTATATTCATTACATCCACCTCGCGGACTTGTGCGACCTTGGTGAGGTTGTAATCGGTCGTTGTCAAACGCCCATTGCAGTGTTTGGTGAACATCACCAGTTTCTGGTCGACATTTTTGACCTCCTCCACCTCAGGAATCATCGTATCATCAATCTCTATGTCGATGGCAGAGTCGGTTTGCATCCTGTTGAGTATATCAAGTCCGCGTCTTCCGCGGTTTCGCTTGAGCTTGTCGGCTGAATCCGCAATTAATTGCAGTTCGTTGAGCACAAAACGCGGGACAACCAGTGGAGCGTCAAACGTTTTACTTTGATACAGGTCTGCGATGCGTCCATCAACGATTGCCGATGTATCCAGAATCAGAGGCCGAGCCCCCTTAGTTTGTTTTGCGAATTCGACATAAGGAATTACAAAGCGCACATCGTCCTTTGTCTGAATCACTATACTGATGATGAGATAACATACACAAATTCCCATCGACCATTTGATTCCTTGAATCGCAGTATCGCTTAAGCCCAATTTATAAATGCTATTAATTAGCTCCACTACCGGTGCCAGCGCCCAACTGATGAATATACCCACGAGAAGGCCAAAAAAGACGCCGGCCAAAGCTGCCAGCGACTTTTTCGGCGTGAAAAAGTCTATGGAAAATGCGATAAGTGCTAACGCCAAACCGGTCCAAAGGATTACATGAAAACTTACTTTGTCGTCGGAAATTGATGGGGAACTGATATTAAGGAATAAAGCGGCTAAGATGATGATGATGAAGATGGCTCTGAAAATATTGAGTAACATAGCTATAAACCTCCCAAAAATATAATATCAATTCTTGTCTTTATAATCATGGCTATTATATGCTGGCCCCAAGCCATTATCAATAATTAATTTCCAGACCATTTGCCTAAACAATTATGAATAATTGCGTTTTCCGACACCTGATTATATTATCGGCTTATTTGAACCGGTCATTAACCTGCTAATTATCCCAAGAAGTGCCATATTCGACACTCAATACTCATTCGAGCTTATCTTATGTTTGGGATTTTAGGCAAATTATAGATGAATCAGGAAAGTTGGGGGAAGAAAAATTTTGGCTATTGACGGGATGAGAATGCCTCGGTATCGCCGAGAGGTTGGTGCGTCCCGGCGGCAACATTGATTTGCTGAAGCTCCGGGATGAATGGCTCAACCTGACTCTTTGATATCATTCATGGGCTCTTTATATAATAAGTATTTCCCCCAATTCGTCAATTATTCTCCTTTTGACGGCGCTGCGGGCGGGCTAATATCGAATATAATTCACAGAGTTTCGAAGGATGAAAACCAAGTTAATGGGACTTCTCAGAGGCGCCGATATTCTGTTTCAGCTGGTCAAAACGCAAGTGTTGCCGAGGGCTTGATGACGAGCGTGCAAAATGATTATTGACAATTAATAGTGTATAGCGTATAGCGTATGGGCGATAGCGAGTGGCGTCAAGCCATAATGTGAAAATGGGATTCTCATTTTGTTTTACCGACACTAAGTTCTGGAGTGAAAGATTATGATTGCAGTGCTCGGAGCGAAAACGGTACGGGGCGTAGCTAACGCGGGGCGGTTTGGGAGGTTTGTTTGGCAGACGATTATCGCCTGTGCGCGGAGTTGTATTAGCAGCCGGACATATCCGCTGATATGGACGCAGATGAATATCATCGGCGTTCGCAGCGTGCCGGTTATAATGATAACGGGCGCATTCGTCGGAATGACATTGGCTATTCAGGCGTATGACCAGCTTGTGATAATGGGCTTGGAGGAGCGCATGGGGCAATTGATAGGTCTTTCGGTCGTGAGCGAATTAGGGCCTGTGCTCGCGGCGGTTATGCTGGCTGGGCGTGTCGGCGGAGCCTTGACCGCTGAATTAGGTACAATGAATGTCACTGAGCAGATTGATGCGGTCAAAAGTATGGGTACCGACCCGGTACGACATCTGGTTGCACCACGAGTTTTGGCGTGCCTGCTGCTTACGCCGGCTTTAATCATTTATGCGGATTTATTAGGCGTGCTCGGCGGGTTTTTCGTCAGCGTTATCTTAAAGGATATCAACAGCCAGGCGTATTGGAACTTCAGCGCCGCGGCTGTGGAACTGTGGGATGTGTCTATTGGAATCGTGAAGGGATTTTTCTTCGGCGTAGCTATTGCGATTATTAGTTGTTATAAGGGGTTTCATTGCAGAGAAGGTGCTCACGGTGTAGGACAGGCGTGTACGGAAGCGTTTGTATCGAGCTTTATCGCGATATTGGCGATTAATCTGGCTCTGGCAATTGTTTTCAAGGCGATTTACAGTACGTTTTGGCCCATCAGAAGTCTGCTTTGACCTCGGGTGAAGTATTTGAATCTCAACAGGGGTGAATGTGGAAAACGGCGGTGAGAAGAATGAGAGGCAAGTCGCTGAGAAGGATGGTTTCCTCGTCCTCAAGGACGTTACGAAAAAATTCGGGGACAATGTCGTTCTGGATAATGTTTCTGTGACGATAGAGAAAGGCAAGACGACAGTTGTGATCGGTTCCAGCGGATGCGGTAAGACCGTTTTGATAAAACATTTGATAGTGCTGCTGCGGCCAAGTTCGGGTGAGGTTTATTTTAAGAATCGCCGGATTGATGAACTGTCTGAACGTGAGCTCAACAAGATACGTACACATTACGGCTTTCTTTTCCAGGGAGGTGCGTTGTTTGATAGTCTCAGCGTTGCTGAAAATATAATGTTTCCAATAAAACAGCATTGTAAGTTGACTGAGCCGGGTTTGATTGACGAGATTATAAAGACCAAGCTGGCGATGGTTGGCCTTGATGGTTTTCAGCAGTTTTACCCTGCGAATCTTTCCGGGGGACAGCGCAAAAGAGTGGCTTTGGCAAGGGCGATAGCGTTAGACCCGGAAGTAATTTTATACGATGAGCCGACCACTGGGCTGGATCCGATTCGTTCGGATATTATCAACGAACTTATTTTGAAGCTGCAGAGAGAACTTGGCGTCACGACTGTTGTAGTCACGCACGATATGACGAGCGCCTATAAGATAGCTGACCGTATTATTATGCTGCATAACGGCAAGATTGTTGCCGACGGTAACGCCGACCATATTCGCAATCATCCTCATCCTACGGTTCAGCAGTTTATCCACGGCCAGGTTAGTGAAGACGACCTTGCGGTTTTGCGGGCAAGGACGACCATTTCGCGAGCACAGTTTCTGCCCCGCGACTTTGAGCAATAGCAGATCATAGGGGGCATTTTGCGCATATTGAGCGGAGGAGTGTCGTGCTCAGGTAACGGTCGCCGCGGATGGGCAGAATGACAAAAAGGGTGAATAAATGTAATTATGGCAATTGAAGAAGCAAATCTCAAGCAGGCGGTGTTGTGGGAACCGCAAGGGGACAAAAAGGTTCGGTGCAGGCTGTGTAACTGGCGATGCCTGATTGATGACGGCAAATTGGGCAAATGTTGCGTTCGCAAAAACGCGGGTGGTGTACTGTATTCGCTAAGCTACGACAAGGTTTGCTCGGCTAATCCCGACCCAATTGAAAAGAAGCCTTTATTTCATTTTCAGCCGGGGACGAATAGTTTCTCTATCGCGACAATGGGTTGTAACTTTCGCTGTGAATTTTGCCAGAACTGGCAGATAAGCCAGGCAGCTATTGAGGACGGCAGAATCGATGGCCAGGCAATAGCACCTGAGAAAATAGTCGAAGCTGCTGTTGGCTACGATTGTGCCAGCATTGCTTACACATACACCGAGCCGACTGTTTTTATGGAATTGTGCAGCGATTGCGGCCGGTTGGCGAAAGAGCGAGGCTTGACCAATGTCTTTGTCAGCAACGGTTTTATGACGAAAGAGGCGATTGATTTTGCCTGTGATTGGCTTAACGGGATAAATGTTGACCTGAAATCGTTCAGTGAGGATTACTACAAGAGGTTGTGTAAATCGCGATTGCAGCCTGTACTTGATACGATTAGCTATATCGCGAACGAAACAGACATTTGGCTTGAGATTACTACTTTGCTTGTGCCGGGCGAAAACGATTCCGACGCTGAGCTAAGAAAGCTTGCCGATTTTATTGTTAATAAGGCTGGGCCTGATGTTCCCTGGCATATCAGCCGATTTCATCCGCAGTATAAGTTTATGGATTCGGTTCCTACTCCGATCAGCAGTCTCCAGTGTGCGGAGCAAATAGGCAAAGCTGCAGGGCTGCATTATATTTACCTCGGTAATGTGCCGGGGTCAAAGTCGGAGAGCACGTTTTGCTATAACTGCGGCAGAATGCTAATCGAACGTGTCGGCTATAGAATTGCCGGCAATCACATAGTCAATTCGTGTTGTCCCGACTGCGGCACGAAGATAGCAGGATTTAGCTTGTAATATAGTCTGCGTTTTCATTTGCGAGGGCCGTGACCATGGCCTCGGCGGTGTCCGCCGCGGCCGCCGGAGCCTCGGCGAAAGCGGTGGGGGGGCTCTGGAACCATAGCAGCGGCGGCATCGAGTTTGAAGGAACCGCCTTCGATTGCGAGTGCTTTTGCATTGACCAAAGCGTCGGCGATTTTTTTGTGGGCGGATTCGAGGATTCTGCCGAACGTCTGGCGAGATATGTTCATCTTTTCGGCGGCCTGCTCCTGATAGAGGCCCTGAAGGTCGGCCAGGCGGATTGCTTCGAGCTCATCAACGGCTAATGTGACGTGCTGCAGGATGGAAAGAGGGATACCTCGTGGTTTGTAGTAGTTAGCCTGTGGAAGGCAACCGACATGTCTGCAATGTGTTGGTCTCGGCATATCAGGAGTCCTGTTTTACGGTTATGGTCTTAATGGTCGCAGATATTTTCTCCGTGTTCCAACCGGCCTGTTAAGTATTGCAGAGCCAATTGCTGCGGCGTATCATCTGGCGCACCAACGACTACATCAATGTTGCTCTGTGCAAATAATTGCTGAGCTCTTTGGCCCATTCCTCCTGCGATTATCAACTCGACCTGCAATCCTGCGAGCCATTTAGGTAAAGCACCCGGCTCGTGAGCCGGTGGATATACCAACTCCTGGCTCTTGATTGTCTTGGTGTTACTGTCAACGTCAATGATGGCAAACTGCTGGCAATGTCCAAAATGGGCTGAAAGTTTGCCGTCCGTTATTGGAATTGCGATTCTCATTTTATTCTGCTCCTTATCATTAGTTTTAATTTGTTTGTCGGACCGCAATATTGTTTGAAATGCGTAGTTAAGGGCTTCAACTGTAGGACTTTGGTTGTTGTAGTAGATAAATGGTTTGCCTAAATCGCAGGCAGAGACCATAGCAGGGTCCAACGGAATACTGCCCAAAAGCGGTACGCCTAAATCCGCCGCCATTTGTTTGCCGCCATCACCCTTGAATATGTCTGTTCTGCGATTGCAGTTAGGACAGACAAAGCCGCTCATATTTTCAATAACTCCTAAGACAGGCAAATTCACTTGTCTGCAAAAGCTTATACACTTTTTGACATCGATGACGGCAAGCTGCTGAGGTGTGGTGACAATAAGAGCACCGTCCGCTTTGTGGAGTGAATGCCCAAGCGCATCATTTTCCTTTTGGTGAGCACCCAGTAATTGAACTATTGAAAGCGGTTCGTCACCGGTGCCGGGTGGGCAGTCAATAACCAGATAGTCCAGATTGCCCCAGGAGACGTCCGTTACAAACTGCCTTATGACATTGTGTTTCATAGGGCCGCGCCAAATGACAGCGTTGCTTTCGTCCGGTAGTAAAAATCCGATACTCATTATTTTAAGCGTGTCATTGTACAACATCGGCATAATCTTGTCACCTTCAGCCTGAACGGCCCTGTCATCAAGATTCAGTAGTTTGGGGATACTTGGGCCGTGAATATCAACATCTAATAAGCCCACACTCCTGCCCTCCATTGAGAGCCAAACCGCCAAGTTAGCCGCAATGCTGCTTTTACCAACGCCGCCTTTGCCGCTTAAAACAAGAATTTTGTGCTTAATATCTTCCATTATTTTGTTTCCTTCTTATTCGGGACCTCGCTCAACATATCCAATATTGATTTCCACAGCGACACTATTTGCTTTTTCACGGTGCTATTTGAATATTCCACAATGCTCTTGCCTGCGATCTGTGCTTTAGTAACTATGTTATCGTAAGCAATTTTACCCACAACTCTCAAGCCTTTTTCGGTAGTTGTTTTTTCAATTGTTTCTGCGATTTCAGGGTTAATGTCACACTTGTTGATACAAACTGCCGTTGGAATCCGGAAATGTTCGGTTAATTCAACGACTCTGTCAAGGTCATGCCGGCCGGAGATAGTTGGTTCGGTGACAGCCAATACCAAATCTGCTCCGGTAATCGATGCGATCACCGGGCAGCCGATGCCAGGAGAGCCGTCTGCGATTATGAGGTCTTTGTTTTGCTTGGTTGCAATTCGTTTTGCCTCTTTTCGAATCAAGCTGACCAATTTCCCGCTGTTTTCCTGTGCGATGCCCAGTCTGGCATGAACCATTGGGCCAAATCGGGTTTCTGATATAAACCATCGGCCGTTAATGGCATCTTTGAACTCTATTGCATCAACAGGGCAGAAGTGAGCACATACGCCGCACCCTTCGCAGGCAATAGGATCGATCGTGTAAGTTTTTTCGACCACATCATTGCCTGGCCCGTTGAACTGCAGGGCGTTAAAGTTGCAGACCTCCTCACATTTCCCACAGCCGATACATTTTTCCGTGATAACCGATGCCAATTTGCCGCCGCTAAAGTTATGGGTTTGTTTTATATCCGGTTGTAGCACCAGATGCAAATCCGCAGCATCGACGTCACAATCGGCTAGTAAGGCACTGTTCGCCAGCGCGGCAAATGAGGCAACGATACTTGTCTTGCCCGTACCGCCTTTACCACTGATGACAACTATTTCCTTCAATTCAGGTTTTCCTTTATGTTGAATCTTTCTTTTTTCCTTTTACAACGTATAGACTGGCTACGTTACTATCTTGGCTTGGGAATATTTGCTCACCTCTGATACCTAAAAAGTATTCTGTCCGGATGGAGAAATACTCTGCAATTGTTCTCTCAATCTCTGTTAAGTTTGTATGCTTGACCCTGTTTATGTAGGAGTCTGGATTCGCGGTTTTTAGTTTGAAAAATTCAGAATTTGGGTTGAGCAGCATAGCCAAAAGTTTACCGCCCAATCTGAGAACACGAGCGGTCTGTTTAATGGCTTCCTCATATTTTTCAATAAACTGTAAAGAGGCGACGTAAATAATTGCATCAAAACTGCAATCCGCAAAATCCATATTTTCTGCCGAGCCAACTACAGTTCTTATGATGTCCGCTACCTGGTCCAAGGCCTCTTTGGAAATATCCAGACCGGTAACGTTGAAACCATATTCGCATAAAGCCCTCTCTATAATCGCGGGGCCGCAGCCGATGCTTAAAACGTCTTCAGCGTCTTTTAACTCCTGCAAAATATAGTCTGTCTCGGCTTTGAAAACCTTCTTCCAAAATTCCGTTTTACAAGATTGCAAATACTTCTCCATACCAGCTAATCCTGTATTTACTCGAAAAACTTTTCCCGCCACCACAAAAAGTGACCCCAGAGATTATCAAGCGCATACTTGCTGTCCTCAGGGACTGCTGACCAGGATTTGATTTCTTCTAACAGCATATCGCAGGGCCTATCTTCAGCCAGCAGTTCGTATGCGCATTTGACGACCACGAATTTCTTATGTGCGTCGCTGTCATTCGGATTGTGGTCCGGATGATACTTCAGCGATGCTCGCCTGTATGCTTTTTTCAATGTTTGTTGGCTCGCACTTTCTTCAACGCCGAGTATTTTGCGTGCAGCCCGACGAGCTTCTAAATCCCGAGTTATTCTTTCTCCGAACTCGTAATCATCTTTTATCATTAATCCTTGCCCTTAAGCGTCTTACATATTCATATAATTCTGCAAACCGTTTCTTGTATTCACTCAATACATCAACAATTAACCTGCCGGATGAATATGCCTCGGCAATTCGGCGGTCGTCAGGCAACTTCATAACAATATCTATGTTTTCGGCTGTGCAGTATTCTTCGACCTGGTCATTACCGATGCCGTAACGGTTAATGGCGACGGCAAATGGTAAATTCATTTGCCTGACCAATCCTATAGCTAACTTCAAATCATTTAAGCCGAATGGTGTCGGCTCGGTAACAAGCAAAACGAAATTCGCATCCCTGACCGCCTCAACTACAGGACAGGATGTGCCGGGCGGGACATCAATTACTGACAGGCAATTTTCTTCTATGTGCTTTTTCACTTGTTTTATCACCGACGGCGTTCGCATATGTCCCACACGCAGTCTGCCGTGAACAAAATCTATGTCACTGGCTTTGCCCAGCTCAATATCTCCGACCTTGAGCGATTTTGCTTCAATTGCATCAACAGGGCAGACGAGCCAACAGCCACCACAGGAATGGCAAAGCTGCTCAAAGGTCAATACGTTTTCTTTAACGCAGACAATAGCGCCGTACTGGCAAATCTGGCCGCATTTACCGCAGGTGGTGCATTTTTCCAAATCGACCTCTGGTACATCCACAGTCGCTTCCTGGCTGCGGTCGATTTCCGGCTTTAGGAAAATGTGGCCATTTGGCTCTTCGACATCGCAGTCAAGATATTGAACCTTTTGACCCAGGCCAGCAACGTAGTGAGCGAGATTGGTGGCAATTGTTGTCTTGCCCGTACCTCCCTTGCCACTGGCAACAGCGATAACGAAACCTGTTGGCATGTTATTTTTCCGTACCAAAATGCGGTTGCACATTTGGTCCAGCGGCTTCGGTCAGCTTGCCGCTTTTGAAAAGCTCAGCAGCTTCCATGACTGTCCCTCCCACGCCGGTGTACAATTTAACACCGGCAGCGGTCAAGGTCCGCTCGGCATTCGGCCCGCAATTGCCTGTCAGAACCGCCTCAGTGCCTGAGTCTGCTACGGTCTTGGCAGAACTGATGCCTGCACCACCTGCGGCGGCAACATTTTCATTTTCAATCACACTAAAGTCCGTTGTTTCCGTATCAACGATGACAAAGTACGCTGCTCTTCCGAACCTTGGGTCAACTTCGGAATCCATCGTTTTTCCCGTTGATGTTATTGCAATTTTCATATCATACCTTTCTTCCTCAAAGTATAGAGGGTGGGCGCATACCAACTCTGTACCCACTCTCTATAGGTATTGACCGTTACTTTTTGCTTTCTTGTTCAAGCTCGACCATGCGCTCTTTGATTTCATCAAGAGCATTCTGGAAATACTCTGCTTGTTGTTTCAGGCCGGCAAGTTCCTGCTCGGGCGCCATTGCTGGAACAGCCGGCGCCCCATAAGGTGGATAGGGGTTCACAACCCCTCCCGGAGCGGGGTAGCCATAACCGGCCCTTGCCCAACCAAAACCTCGACCTCGGCCCCTGCCGCCACCTCGACCCCGGCCCCAGTATCCGCGTCCACCGACCGGGTTCATAAAACCAGGCACCGGATAGCCGGCGCAAAAACCTGCAGCTCTTCCTGTCATTGGTCCCATTCCCGCAGGACCTGTTCCGTCTCCACGTGGCATAATAAAACCTCCTTTCTCGAAAAGTTGACACAATTTATGTGAACCTAATATATATTATGGGCATATGCTCATAATAAATCCAGTAAAATTTTGAAAAAAATGAAAAAATTTTTGGCCCGGCAGGATTTTTTGGTGAATCCAGAGGGCCTGCTAAAAAGGGGAAAGGGCGTGCAAATTCGGGGCGGTTTGGCTAAAATAGCTGAAATTCGTGGATTTTGGGCTTAATAATAGCGGCTCAGAGGCTAATGCTTGTGAAGATAATCGCAGACAGAAATATTCCGTTTGTGGTTGAATGCTTCTCTTCGATTGGGGAGGTTGAAGTTGTTCCCGGCCGGGAGATGACGGCGGAAGTCGTCCGTGACGCGGATGTTCTATTAGTTCGCAGCGTAACAAAGGTCAATTCCAAGTTGTTGGCGGGCAGTAAGGTGCGTTTCGTTGCTACCGCTACAATCGGCTTTGACCATGTGGACGTTGAGTATCTTGCGAAAAACAATATTGGTTTTGCTTCGGCGCCGGGCTCGAACGCGAACTCCGCAGCCGAGTATGTTATCGCTGCGTTACTTGAGGTAGCGAAAAAGAAAAACTGCGACTTACAGGGAAAATCAATAGGTATCATCGGTGTGGGTAATGTCGGCAGCAGGGTGGCCAAAAAAGCTGCGGCTCTTGGTATGAAGGCTTTCCTCAACGACCCGCCGTTGCAGAGACAAACCAGCGACCCAAAATATCTGCCGATAGAAGAACTTTACGATTGCGATTTTATAACGCTTCATACGCCGCTGACTTTTGAAGGGGTTGACAAGACTTTCCATTTAGCGGATGAAAAATTTCTTAAATCGCTGAAGGCGGGCTGTATGTTTTTTAATACTTCGCGCGGCGGCGTAGTTGACAGTGGTGCTTTGAAAACTGCTACCAAGTCCGGCAAATTTGGGGCTGTTGTGCTCGATGTCTGGGAAAACGAGCCGAATATCGATGTCGAACTTCTGCGTATTGTTGATTTGTCCACGCCGCACATCGCCGGTTATTCGCTGGATGGCAAGGTCGCGGGTACGATTACGATTTATGAGGCGGCCTGTAAGTATTTCGGGCTTGAAGCAAAATATCGTATTGAGGATTTTTTGCCTGAGCCGGAGGTAAAACAGATTGAAGTTGACGCCAAGAGCGGAAGCGAGCAGGAGATTTTGCACCAAACGGTACAGCAGATATATTGCATAAACAGGGACGACTTCAACACAAGGGAAATCGCGATGGTGCCGGAGGAGCAGCGAGGAAAGTTTTTTGATGATTTGCGAAAGAATTATTCGGTGCGGAGGGAGTTTCATAATACGCAGATAATTTTGCAGAGTTCCTGTAAGGGACTTGCTGAGAAGCTGGCAGGTATTGGGTTTAAAGAAGTAAAAAGTGAAAAGTAAAAAGGCAAAAGTAAAAAGTGGCAGGGAGAATGTAGTTGAATGGCCGAAAGGGCGGTTAGATTTTTCGGCGGGCTGTATCTTGATGGGCGTTTTGAATGTCACGCCGGATTCCTTCAGTGATGGCGGTCAGTTTTTTGATACGGACAAAGCCATTGAACAAGGCTTAAAGATGGCTGCTGAGGGCGCGGCGATAATAGATGTGGGGCCGGAATCGACTCGGCCGGGCGCAGAAGCTGCTTCGGTCGATGAGCAGATAAAAAGGGCGATTCCGGTAATAAAAGCGCTTTCCAAGAAAGTAGCCGTGCCGATTAGTATCGATACTTACAGAAGCGAAGTTGCCGAAGCTGCTTTGGAGGTGGGGGCGGCGATGATAAACGATATTACGGCTTTGAGCGATGAGCGAATGGGAGGATTGGTGGCCGAGAAGCAAGTGCCGGTTGTTTTGATGCATATGCAGGGGACACCTGCAACGATGCAGGCCGAACCCAAGTATGATGATGTTGTTGGCGAGGTTTTGCAGTTCTTGTTGGATAGGGCACAACGGGCTGAGCAGCTTGGTGTACCAAAAGAGCGAGTTTTCATTGACCCCGGCATCGGCTTCGGCAAGACGTTGGAGCATAATCTTTTAATTTTGCGGAACATCCGCAGATTTGTTGAGACCGGCTATCGGGTGCTTATCGGCACAAGCCGTAAGAGCTTTATAGGCAAAATTATCGGCAAAGAAAACCCTGCCGAGCGAAAATTCGGCACTGCCGCAACGGTCGCTTTATGTGCCGCCGCGGGCGTCTCAATAGTCCGCGTACACGACGTTGCTGAGATGGTTGATGTGGTAAAAGTAGTGAACAGGATTGAAGAGATTTAGCATTGGTTAATAACAGGTGATATAAAGATTGTAAGTTTGACTGAATTTTGTATAATCATCTTATGAGCCCGACTGTTTTTAAGTATAAGAATTATCGTTTCCTTTTTTTTTCTCGGGAAGAGAGCAGAATTCACGTACATGTGTCCTCTCCTGAAGGTGAGGCGAAATTCTGGATTACGCCAGAGGTGTGTTTAGCGAAGAACTTTGGTTTTTCCCAAAATCAAATAGCTGAATTGAAAAGAGTTGTTGAGGAACATAAAGATGACATTAAAAACGCATGGAGAGAACATTTCGGAAGTTGAAGTTTCTCATATCGATGTTCATGGTTTCTGGCTTTGTGTGGAGGATAAAGAATATTTCCTGCCGTACAAGGACTATCCATGGTTCAAAGAAGCCACAGTACAAGGGATATTAAATGTCAAATTGCTGCATGGACATCACCTATATTGGCCGGTACTTGATGTTGATATAGAAATTGATTCCCTGGACAATCCACAAAACTATCCGTTGAAATATAAGTGAACTAAGCAACTCGCTGCCACCGTCGCCTTGGCTATCACGGCAGGCGTGTCAATCGTCCGCGTCCACGACGTAGCTGAGATGCTTGATGTGCTGAAAGTTGCTAATGCCATTGTCTGGCGGCGATAGGGTTATCCTTTTTCACCTGAGTTTTTTACAGACTTTTTACTTTGAGAAACCTTCCACTGTGTATATTTTTGATTTTTGAGTAGGACATGGGTTATGTTCCTTTTTGTATCGTGGTCGGAGGGCTGTGACTATGTCTCGAGGGCTATCTATGAAAAGATCTGTCATAACTTTGGGGGTTTTGTTATGTTTTGTTTCAGGATGTAAAAGAAAACCCGAGTTGGCTGATGAGCGTCCGCATCGAATTTGGGGCCAAGCCTGCCGAGGGCTCCGGTGCTCTATTATTCTTGAGGAAAAGGAATGGTCAAAAGACAAACCAATGGTTGTCGATATTGCGGTTGAGAATGTTTCAGCAAGCGAGGTTGATCTGGAGGTTAGCAGCTCATTCCAGCTTTCAGGAAAGAAATTCTATTGGGCCCCTGTGGATATTTTGGCAAAAAGTAAGACGCCGCCGATTAACTCACGATCAACTATATCTTTGCAGAAAGGAGCCCGCTTGAGCGCGAAAATGGACATATCGAAACTAGGATGGGATCACCCGTTCAGTTCTGTCTGGCCTGTACGAGAGTTTTCTTCTTTTGTCCCAGCAGCGCAGTATAGACTGACTTTGGACTTAGAGGTCTTGGATGGCGCCTACCCTGAACATGTTGTGTCGAACATCATAGAAGTTGCAATCACTGAGTGAAGCGAGTAGCATTGTCAGTTACTTAGGGCGATACTCAGGGCTTCGTTTGTGTTTTTAGCGAGGGAAAATTAAGCCTCAAGGTACTGCGCAATTCTTTCAAGGAATCTTTCTGCGTCGCGAACTCTTTTTTGGGCAGTATCCTGCTCAATCTCGATGTGAATGTCGTAATCACCAATTTCTCGGTCTTCCTGCTCGGCGGTAAGAATTTTTGCAAAGTCCTTTTCGATCTTTCCGGTCTTAACAAGATGTAGGCTGAATAACCTTCGCACCGCACTGTGCGATTCCGGTTCGACCCCAGTTGTAACTAATGCAGCCTTCGCAGCGTGCAAAACAGCATAATATGCTCTGGAGACACAATCTTCGTAAAGCTGATTTTCCAAGAGAGTCTTTGCCGCCAGAAGGGCTTTTCCGGCCCGATTTAGCTCTTTATGTGATAGTTCATTCATACTGTAATCGCATCCCTGCTAACATTGCTCATAAAAGAGGTGCCTTCTTTGCAAAGTTGTTCGAACCGTTTTTTGCTGATAACCTTCGGTGATATGCAAACGTCCCTTTGCAACAATATATCCGTCGCAACATCGTAGACTTTGTCGCGAATGCGCCAATCATCGGTTGCTACGATAACCAGCACATCGATATCGGAATTAGGGCGGTCATCGCCGCGAGCTTTTGAGCCGAACAGCTTCAATTCGATTAGCTGACCGCTCAAAACTCGTTCAAGGTTGGTTTTGAACTGTGTAAGAGCCGATTTTTCTCTTGTGTCTAACGTCATATCCTCACCTAACTATCATAATACTCTACCGGTGTTGCTAAAACAAGTAAAAAATGGCCATGGCATCCGTTGTGAATAAAGTTTACTCGGTATTCAGGGCGATTTTTAGGACATCGCTGGTATTTTTGACGAATTCGAATTTGAGGCCTTTTTTTGCTTCTTTGGGCACTTCGGGGATGTCTTTTTTGTTTCGCGCGGGCAGGATTACGGTCTTTATTCCGGCCTGTTTTGCGGCGAGGATTTTTTCCTTCAGGCCGCCAACGGGCAAAACCAGGCCGCGTAAGGTTATCTCGCCGGTCATTGCCACATCCGGCCGGATTGGTTTGCCAAGAAGCAGGCTGACCAGGGACGTGAACATTGCGACTCCGGCACTTGGGCCGTCTTTGGGGATTGCTCCTGCGGGCACGTGGATGTGATAGTCGAATTTTTTGAATTTGCTGGCGTCGATTTTCAGCTTTTTAGCGTTTGCCTTGACTATAGAAAAAGCGGCTTGGGCGCTTTCCTTCATAACATCGCCGATCTGGCCTGTTAGCTGCAGTTGTCCTTTGCCGGGCATAGATGCGGATTCGATAAAGAGCAGCTCACCGCCGACCGGAGTAAAGGCCAGTGCGGTTGCAACGCCCGGTATTCCGGTTCGCAAGGCAAGTTCGGATTCGAATTGTGTGGGGCCTAAGATTTTTGCCAACTCCTTTTTGCCGATGGTTGCTCTTTTCTTTTTGGCCTTGGCAATTTCGGTCGCAACTGCCCTGCAGACGGCTGCTATATTTCTTTCGAGATTTCGCACGCCTGCTTCACGGGTATAGCTTTGGATTATCGCAATTAAGGCCTCATCTTTTATGGTCAGGACGTTCTTGCTCAGGCCGTGCTCTTTGAGCTGCCTGGGGACGAGATATTTTTTGGCGATATTAAGCTTTTCTGTCTTGGTATAGCCGGGCAGCTCTATGACTTCCATCCTGTCATGCAGTGCCGGCGGCACCGGCTCGGTATAGTTTGCAGTGCCGATGAACATCACGGTGGACAAATCAAAAGGCTCATCGAGGTAATGGTCGGTAAAGCTGAAGTTTTGTTCCGGGTCGAGCACTTCCAGCAGCGCGCTTGCGGGGTCACCTCTGAAGTCACTGCCGATTTTATCCAGCTCGTCGAGCATAAATACGGGGTTTTTGCTGCCGCACTTTCGCATCTCCTGAAGTATTCTGCCGGGTAAGGCTCCGATGTAGGTCCTTCGGTGGCCTCGGATGTCGGCCTCGTCTCTTATTCCGCCGAGCGATATGCGGATGAATTTTCTTCCCATTGTTCGTGCGATGGACCTGCCGAGCGAGGTTTTGCCGACGCCGGGCGGGCCGACAAAGCAAAGTATCGGGCTCTTACCTCTTGGGTTTAGTTTGCGGACTGCCAGAAATTCAAGGACGCGCTTCTTTACCTTGTGCAAATCGTAATGGTCCCGGTTCAGTATTCGTTCTGCCTTGTTAATATCGAGCCGGTCTTTTGTTTGGATGGACCAGGGCAGTTCGCAGACCCAGTCCAGGTACGTGCGGATAACGCTGTATTCGGGCGAGACAGGGGGTATCTTGCTCAGCCTGTCCAGTTCACGAAAGGCCTCCTGCTCGACCTTCTTGGGCATTTTCGCTTTCTTGATATTTTTGCCGATTTGCTTTAGCTCTTCAGTTTGGTGGTCTTCTTTGCCGAGCTCTGATTGAATCGCCTTTAGCTGTTCCTGCAGGAAGTATTCTCGCTGGCTCTTGTCTATTGATTCTCTTACCCGGCCTTGAATCTTATGGCTTAACTCCAGGACTTCCAGCTGGTTGGCGAGAGCAACGGATATTTTTTCAAGTCGTCGCGCAGCGTCGAGCTCCTCAAGCAGTTGTTGTTTCTCAGGAATGCTTATGCTCAGATTCGCCGCCAGGAAGTCAGCCAGGGCCGAAGGGTTCTCGATATTCTCAAGCAGCACCGCCGCTTCCTCGGGCACGTTGGGACTTAATGTGATAACGCGATTGGCAGCCTGCCGGGCGTTGACCATAAGTGCCTTCAGTTTCTTGGTCATCTTTACTTCTACTTCGAGAGGTTTGATTCTGGCTTTGAGATATGGTTCGGTCCGCCCCCCCCGGTAAGATGGGGTCTGCGACTGGTGGATCCTTTCTACTATTTTGAAGCGGGCAATACAGTGCACTACGACATGAAATGAGTCCTGTGGCATTCTTATAATTTTCAGGACCGAAGCCGTTGTTCCGACCGTGTAGATATCGTCAAAACCCGGCGTGTCGGTTTCAGGGTCACGTTGTGTAACGAGTCCTATGACGGATTCATCCCCCGGTAAGAAGGGGTCTGCGACAGGCTTGGTATCGGCAAGCAAACGTTTGCTTCTCTCGCGTCCGATTGCCAATGGCGTCACCATCCCTGGAAAGGGCACGGCGTTGCGAAGCGGAAGGATACCAATTACTTCCGGCACTTTAAGCTCGTGATTGTGCCCCCGGCAAGAAGGGGTCTGCGACTCGCGTGACTTCGCGTTTTCCGTATTCAGATAAGTCTCGATGTCCGCATCGTCTTCCGCGACCGTTTTAATCAACCAATTGCCGCCGGGGGGCGGCCTGCCTCGACGGGGTTCCGGCACGGCGGGCGAAATTTTTGGGCTGCTTTGCATTTTGCCTTGTCTCTGCTTTTGTCATATTTTGGTTTCTGCACCAAACCAAATGATACACGATTTGGATTAAGAACCGAAATCGAAAAAACCGATAAGTGGAGATAGGGTTATCAACGCACGCATTGCTCTTTACCAGGCTTTTTTATATTCTTCGGACGACCGAAGTGGTAAATTTGATTAAATTCTGAAAAAAGCTGTCAGTTTTTGCGTTTCTGTTCGTCACAGTTACAGAAGCTGGGATTGGGAGCTGTTATTGAACGGCCGTTCAGGGAAAAAATTGACCGCAACCTGGCGTAAAGGAGACAGGTTGGCGTATGCGGGCCTTGTCAGGGTCTACTCTGGGCGTGTCTTTGCAATTTGCCTTGGAATGCTCGGCAATATTCACGATGCCGAGGATATCGCCCAGCAGGCCTTGTTAAAAGGCTTTGCGGACATCGACCAGCTCCGCGACAGCGACCAGTTTGGGGCCTGGATTGGCCGAATTGCACGAAATCAGTGCATTGACTTTATCCGCAGGCGAAAACGCGAGCAAAAAGCTTTTGCCAAGCGAGCAGCCGTGAGCGAGAGCAGCTCACCTGCCCCCGCGTTCCCCACGAAGCTGGGCGGCGGGGAAAAATATCCCGAGCTTGAAGATGCTTTAGCTAAGCTGCCACGAAGATACAGGCTTGCTTTGATGCTTTATTATTTTGATGGCCGCAGTACCGAAAACATTGCCGAAGCGCTCCAGATAGGCCGGGCTGTAGTTTATGCTCGGATGAGCCGGGCGAGAAAAAGGCTGCGTAAGTTGTTAGAAACTGAGGGGCACGGATAATGGACGATATTTGCCGGAGCATTCAGGACCAAATTCCGGAGCTTATAACGGGCGCTCTACCGCCTGAAAAAGCTGCTGAATTGCAGCGACATATAGACCAGTGTCCAGCCTGCAGTGAGTATCTGGGCGCTCTGCAGGCCGACGATAAATTGCTCGGCGATTTTACGGAGGGAATGCAGCCGACCGTAGCCCGCCTCGAAGACAGGGTGATAGAAGAGCTCAATCGTGAACCATCGAGCGAGAGAACCAACCTTCTTTCGATTTGGAGGACTGTCAGGAAAAGCGCCATAACGAAGGTTGCAGCAGCGGCGGTGATAATCCTGGCGGCTGTGGTTGGGGTCAAAATGTTTACCGGTCGCGTTGGGCAGCAGCGTTGGGAAATCGCCAGGGAGGAGAAGGACATACCTTCGAGCGTTTTTGCCGAGCACAAAAAGCCTGAAGCCGCAGTTCAACCTGAAGACGTTGGTGCAAGGATGAGAAAGAGACCTGTGCTGGTTTCAGATGCGCGGCTTGAGGCCGAGCTGTGGATGGTTAGAAAAATGATTGCGGCCGGTGACGTTGATGGTTTGGTGGCAGCGCTTGAGCACGGGCCGTTTGCGAGCAGGATTTTAGCGGCGAATTATCTTGCGAAGGTCAGGGACCCCAGAGGTATTGCAGCGTTGAAAGAGTTACTGCCGGTTTATGTGAGCAGTGAACCGAACGCTGTGTTGGCGATAGGCAGCGTTGCAGAGCGAGTTGCCGATGCGAATGTAAGTTTTATGCGGGTGCCGGGGAAATTTGAAGGAGGCAAGGGTGAGGAAGCACAAGAACTTGATGGCAGGGAGGTCGCGGTTCGCCTTTACAAAGATTGGCGGGCTGAGCCGGCGGCATTTGAAAAAGTGCTCATCCGACTTAAGGGCTCCGCGGTTAATTTCGATTTGATTAAGTTTGACTCAAATGATGTCAGGAACTCTACCGTTGTTGCGGTCTTTGGAGAAGACCAGAGGGATGTGAATGTTGCCGAGGCGATGGGCGATTGTATCTATGCCGAGCCTTACAAGAAAGGTCTCACGTTTTCCGTCGTGCCGTACGGCCGATTTGGCGACAGCGAAGGAACGGTCGTTTTTCACAACGCTTTTGATGCCAATGCTGCGGCTGAAATGCCGGATTGGAATTTCGGCAGGGGCAAGCCGGTTGCTATTGGCAAGCCTATTCCGGAGGCGGAGGTCGAAATCTTTCTGCGAGCGTATAGAGGACCGCGAGGACCGCGGATACAAGTGGGCAGGTATATGCTTGATGAACAAGGTTCGTTGCCGGTGCCCTGTACGCGAGGGAGTCTAAACTGGTTTGAATTTATTGTTTCACATCCGGACTACGGCACCGCTTGGGTGGGCTATCGCGTACACGAATCGGTGAGGATTATTTCCCTACCTTTGGTGCGCAGAGACTCGGTAGCTGGTCAGCGTGCTATTTGGGGAACTATTGTAGACCCACAAGGCAATCCTGTGGCGGGGGCAATAGTTGAGTGCAGCAGCGTGCGTACGCTCGGTGAGGGCTTGATCGGTGCGATGAATGGAAGCTGCAAGGTGGTCAGCGATGCGAACGGGTTTTTCACTTTTTATATGCCTAATAGAAAGCGTCGTGACGACCGAGGGCTTCTGATTCCACCGAAATCGAGATACCACGTGAAGATTGAGGCCCCCAAAGAGCTGGAGCTGGTGCCGTACGTTGGTGGAATTATGAACGGCCAGGAAACTTTGATTACTATGGAGCGAGCTGGTTACTTCCACACATTCGTTTTTGAGGATGGAACCGGGCAAATTACTGACCCCAGTCGGTTGAAGACTATCAACCTCGTTATCGACCAGGAGGAAGGCAGCAGGCTTAACTTTGGATATGACGATTGGAAAAACGGCGGGATGTTTCCGCTGGGAACATATCAGGCAGCGATGGATTACAGCATGGGCGCTCAATTTGAGCCGTTGGAAGTTAATGAGGCAAGTCCGGAGGAGCTGATTTTCAAACTTCAGGAGAGTATTATTTATCACGGGCGAGTTGTTGAGGCATTTACCGACGAACCGATGCAGGGGGCCTTTGTGATTGGTATGTGTGGCACCAAAGAGGGAAACCTTTCACGCATTACAAGCGAGCAGTGGGAAGTCCTACATGAGCTTCCAAACGACCCTTGCGCTGGTGATAAGGCTCTCAAGCCCATTGACAGAATCTACGAGTTTAGCAAAGCTGTCAGGACCGATGAGGATGGACGGTTTGAAATGAGCTTTCGGCCTGGTGGCAAACTTTATGGATTTGTGGCTTTTGAAGAAGATTACCTGGGCGTTATGCATCGCAAGCACGCTTTGGAGCCGGACGAGAACAGGCGGGTTGAAGTGCCGGTGATTAAATTGTATCCCGCGGCAAAGGTTATCATCGAGCCGCGTGTTGAAGGCGAGCATATTTCTATCTGGCCTCGCTGGCTCATCAACAAAGAGGATAATCCGGCCTGGGTGAAAGAGTTTCTGGCCACTGACGATAGAAGTGAGAGGCTTTTTACATACGACAACTGGCTTAAGCAGAATGAGGTCCAGAGCTTTCATATTCCAGCTGGATTAAATCTGCGGATAAAACTCGCCACGCCGTACGACCGCCAATGGTGTCCCATCGACATTGACGAGACCATAAACTTGCAGCAGGGCGAGACTTACGATTTGGGCAGGCATACATTTGACAAGGCCCTTAAGGTTTCTGTAAAAGTGGTCAATTCCGCAGGTGAGTCTGTTGAAGGTGTTCCAGTCAGTAATAAGTCAGGTGATAGATACGCGGACGGGGTTCATAATACTGATGAGAGGGGCATAGCTCGATTTAACGTGCCTGCCTATTCCAGCGGTGAGTTTGGTGTGATGTATGATGACGATGACGTCTATTTGCGGAAAACCATACCTTACGAAATAGCCGGTCCGGAAGATGCCAACAGCGTTTACACTCTCCAAATCTCAGATGAAATGCTCTATCATCTCTTTAAATAATAATGCTGCATTGAACCCTTAGCGGTTGGACCTATTGACCTTTGAATATTAAATGGAACGCTACTGTGCAAACAAAGAAAAGATGTCATTCCCGCGAAAGCGGGAATCCAGCCATTTTACCAGCGTTTTCTGGACTCCCGCCTGCGCAGGAGTGACAGTTTGTCTGTTCCATTACTTATTCAAACATCAATAAATACCATTTTTCATCGGCTATTTTTGCGTGCTTTCGCCGGTAAAATCGGTTTTTTTGCTTGCAATGTGAAATCCGGCGGAAAAAGCTTTTTCTTTAAACCCAAATGGCCGTTCAAGTTGTTATATTAGTGACAAACGTTTGTTTTGGGACTAATCAGGCGGGCCCGGATGGAAGACAAGCTGCTTGTTTTAAGATGTAAGCGCGGGGATGGTGATGCTCTGCGTCGTATCTATGAAAAGTACAAACGTGATTTGCTGATTTTGGCCGTTGCTCTCTTAAAAGATGTAAGTGCTGCTGAAGATGTCGTGCATGATGTTTTTGTTTCCTTTGTGCAGGGGCTGGGGAAGTTTCGGCTCACGGGCAGTCTGAAGGGTTATTTGGCTACCTGTGTTGCGAATCGAGCTCGCAACGCAAGCAAAGCGAAGCGCCACCAGAGTGTTAGCTTAGAAGAAGTACAACCAGTCAGTTCAGGTTTAAACAACCCGCATCAGTCGGTTGTATGCAATGAAGAATTGCGGCAGTTGAGTTTGGCAACGGCCGAGCTTCCGTATGAGCAGCGGGAAGTTATAATGCTGCACTTGCAGTGTGGGCTGAGCTTAAAGGCGATCGCTAATTTGCAGGGAATTTCGGTCAATACAGTCAAGAGCCGGTATCGGTATGGGCTCGACAAACTGCGGGCATTTTTTGATGAGGCGGAAAAATGAAGCCGGAAGAGAACATAAGAAGATTGGTTGGAAGGTCGGATGTCGCAACCGGTTCGGAAGTGGACAGGAGAATTCTTGTCGGTGCATTGGAAGACCTCGAGAAATTAAGGCAGACGAAATTAGCCGGTGGCCGGCCGAATGTTTGGAGAACGATTATGAGAAGCAGAATAACGAAACTCGCCGCGGCGGCGGTGATAATTATTGCGGTGCTTATAGGCATGTATCAGTTCGGCGGTTCTATCGATGGAGCAAGCGTAGTTTGGGGACAGGTTGCGGAAAGAGTTGGAAGAATTCCCGTGGTTGTGTATCGACGGACAGTTATCCAACCACAAGGAGGGCTTGGTTCAGCGATAGATAGACAGGTAGTGTATCTATCGTCAGAGTATGGAATCAGAAAAGATGAATATCATGGTGGTGGTTTATCATGTCGCGATGAGGTCAGTATAGATACATCAGACCACAAAATCAGAGTGCATAAGTTCGATTTTGGTGAGCGGCCGGGTAGCGCAGCAAGGGTAGAAATAAAGGATAGTACACAGTCACCTAAACAGGGAATCGAAATAGATGAGTACTTTAAGCTTTGGCTGGAGAAACAGAGCGCCGAGAGAGGAAAACGAGGCAAAAACTCGGAGGATTGGCTGAAGTCAAGTTGGTATATATTTCCTGCTGAGAATATATGGTTTATTGTTCGCCATCCCTTGTCCCCGAAACACAGGGGGTATTGTTTCTGTAAGCTGCTGGCTGATGAGAAGATACCGCAGTGGTACGAAGGTATGGATGCCAGGGAGTGGATAAAGCAGGCTTTATCACTGGATTATAAGGAACTCGGGCGCGACAATATCGATGGGATTGAGGTTGAGGGCGTTGAGATTAGAGGCCGCAACCTTGGAATACCACCACTTCCACGGCGCAACGATGAAATGGTGGTACGTTTTTGGGTTGACATCGAAACAGATTTACCAGTGCGATATGAGGCTGTGGTATTTTCCGAGCCGTTAGGCGATTGGGCGATAGTCGCGGACCAATTTCAATGGCACGAAGAGGTCGACCCCAGTATTTTTGAGCCAAACTTGCCTGGTGACTATTTCTTAGCCAGCGTCACCGTTCCGAAAGACGGACAAAAAGTAACTATTAAAGAAGGAGCGGAATTACTTGATGGATTGAGATTGTTCGCCGAGCTTACAGATGGGAGATACCCAAGTTCAATGCCGGTCGCTATTGTTGAAGGCTGCAAAGCATTCACTAAAAAGCATGGTGGTCAAACAGAGGAGCTAAGTGAAAAACGACTGGAAATCGTGGAGACCCTCGCATCATCAGCTTTGTTTCATGGCAAGCTGGTAAACTCACCAAAGTATGTGGCTGGTAAACCTGTAGGAAAGGACAACGACGTTGCGTACTATGGTGATAGAGTTCGGGCTGAGGATGCCGATTCAGTTCTGATGCGATGGAAGATTTTTGACAATGAGTACAGAGTCGTTTTTGGCGACTTGACTGCCAAAAATGTTAGTGCCAAGGACCTGGCTAAGCTCGAAAGTCTGCCTTTGGAATAGCGGGTACAATAACGGATAGGCCGGGCTGACTTTGGCTCGGCCTTTTTTAATTGACGGTTGACTGCACCGTAAGAGGTTCTTGGGCAACCACATGGGGTTGCCCCTACTTGATGGCCGAATGGTAGCTTTGCAGTGACCTTACAGCAGTATCGCCGTTTCGGCTGGCCGCAATGCCCTTGACCGTAGCGGCCGCCGCGGCTGTCGTCGTAATGTACGGTACCTTATAATTTATGGCGGCCTTGCGAATGTAGGAATCGTCGTGCTTGCTTAATTTGCCGGCAGGGGTGTTTATAATCAACTGAATCTCGCCGTTCTTTATGGCATCCACAATGTTGGGTCTGCCCTCATGCATCTTAAGAACGTGCTCAGTTTCAATGCCGTTATCCGCCAGCAACTGGTGCGTGCCTTCGGTAGTCAGAATTTTGAATCCGAGCTTCTTGAATTCTCTGGCCACGTCAACAACAGATTTTTTGTCCGCATCGGCGACAGTTATCAGCACAGCTCCTTCGGACGGCAGCGGCTGTTGCGTTGCATCCTGGGCCTTGAAGAAGGCCAGTCCGTAGGAGTCGGCCATGCCCAGCACTTCACCGGTAGAGCGCATCTCCGGCCCAAGCAGCGGGTCGACCGTGTGGAACATATTGAACGGGAATACCGCTTCTTTTACGCCGAAATGTGGTATCTTTTTATGCTTTAGCTTCAGGTCCGTGAGCTTTTTGCCCAGCATAAGCTGCGTCGCCAGCCGGGCCATCGAGATAGCGCAGACCTTGGAGACCAGCGGCACGGTTCGCGAGGCACGCGGATTGGCCTCAAGCACATAGACGGTGTCGTTGGCTATTGCGTACTGGATGTTCATCAGACCGACGACGTTAAGCTCTATCGCAATCTTTCTTGTATATTCGCAAATAGTGTCGATATGTTTTGGAGATATGCTCACAGGCGGAATCACACACGCCGAGTCGCCGGAGTGGATGCCGGCCAGTTCAATATGCTCCATAACCGCAGGTACAAAGGCGTCGGTGCCGTCGGCAAGGGCGTCGGCCTCGGCCTCAATTGCGTTTTCGAGGAATTTGTCAATCAAAATCGGTCGCTCAGGTGTCACTTCCACAGCCGCTGCAACATATTCTCTGAGCATTTCTTCATCGTGAACTACTTCCATACCGCGTCCGCCGAGGACGTAGGATGGCCTTAACATTAGGGGATAGCCGATTCGTTCGGCAATGGCTACTGCCTCGTTAAGGTTGCTTGCCATACCGGATTCGGGCTGAGGGATATCAAGCTTTTTCATCGTTACCCGGAAACGGTCTCGGTCCTCAGCCAAGTCTATGGTCTCCGGTGACGTCCCGATGATTTTTACGCCGGCCTTCGCCAGCTCATTGGCGATATTAAGCGGCGTCTGTCCTCCAAACTGCACAATGACGCCTTCGGGTTTTTCTTTCTCGTATATGCTCAGCACATCTTCGACCGTAAGCGGCTCGAAATAAAGCTTGTCGGAGGTGTCGTAGTCGGTCGAGACCGTTTCCGGGTTGCAGTTGACCATAATCGACTCAAACCCTTCGTCGCGCAGAGCAAAAGCGGCGTGCACACAGCAATAGTCGAATTCGATTCCCTGGCCTATCCGGTTTGGACCACCGCCCAGCACCATAATCTTGCGATTTTGGGTGACGCTGACTTTGTCGGGTGCGTTATAGGTGGAGAAATAATATGCTGCGTTTTCGACACCACTGACCGGCACAGGTTCCCAGGCCTCGACTACGCCCAGGTTGGTCCGCCGCTTGCGGATTTTTTCTTCCGGGATATTGAGTAGTTGGGAAAGATAACGGTCGGCGAAGCCGTCTTTTTTGGCCTGTATTAAGAGCTTGTCGGGAAGCTGCTTGCCTTTGTGCTTTAGAATTTTTTCTTCGACCTGAACAAGCTCCTGCATTTGCTTGATGAACCAGCGTTTTATATATGTTCTCTCGTAAAGGGCATCGATGTCAGCGCCTTTTCGCAGTGCCTCATACATAATAAACTGCCGTTCACTGGTTGCGGTGCTCACGAGGTTCATCAATTCATCAAGTGAGAGTTTGTTGAAATTCTTTGCAAAGCCAAGCCCGTATCGGCCGTTTTCCAGTGAGCGGATGGACTTTTGGAAGGCCTCCTTGTAATTTTTGCCGATGCTCATCACCTCGCCGACAGCGCACATCTGTGTCCCGAGCTTGTCTTCTACGCCCTTGAATTTTTCAAAGGCCCACCGAGCGAATTTGACGACGACATAATCACCTGAAGGGGTGTATTTCTCAAGCGTGCCCTCTCGCCAGTACGGAATCTCGTCCATCGTTAACCCACCGGCCAGTAGTGAGGAAACAAGGGCAATTGGAAAGCCCGTGGCCTTTGAGGCAAGCGCCGACGAGCGTGACGTTCTTGGATTGATTTCGATTACAACGACTCGGCCGGTTTTCGGGTCGTGGGCGAACTGTATGTTCGTACCGCCGATGACCTCGATGGCATCGACAATATCGTAGGAGTATTTTTGAAGTTTTTGCTGAAGCTCCGGAGCGATAGTCAGCATAGGGGCGGTGCAGTAAGAATCTCCGGTGTGAACGCCCATTGCGTCGACGTTTTCGATAAAGCAGACGGTTATCTTCTGGCTTTTTGAATCGCGGACGACTTCCAGCTCCAGTTCTTCCCAACCCAGGACCGACTCTTCGACCAGGATCTGGTTGACAAGACTTACCGACAGGCCCCGAGCGGCCACCGTGCGCAGCTCCTCGACGTTAAATACGGCGCCACCGCCGGTGCCGCCCATGGTGTACGCCGGGCGGATTATCACGGGGTAGCCGAGTTCGTCGGCGATTTTTTCCGCTTCATCTACGCTAAAGGCCAGCTCGCTCTTCGGCATCTCGATGCCGAGCTGGTTCATTGTGTCTTTGAAGGCGCCGCGGTCCTCGCCTCGTTTGATGGCATCGACTTGAACGCCAATTATTTTGACGCCGTATTTTTCGAGCACGCCCGCCCGGGCAAGTTCGGAAGACAAATTAAGCCCACTCTGACCGCCGAGATTGGGCAGCAGGGCGTCCGGACGCTCTTTTTCGATGATTTTTGTCATACTCCCCAAGTTAAGCGGCTCAATATAGGTTACATCAGCCGTGCCCGGGTCGGTCATAATGGTTGCGGGGTTGGAATTGACCAACACTATCTCGTAGCCCAATTTGCGGAGGGCCTTACAGGCTTGGGTGCCGGAATAGTCAAACTCACAGGCCTGGCCGATAACAATAGGCCCAGAGCCGATTATCATCACTTTGTTTATGTCCTTTCGCCTTGGCATACTATATTCTCCCTTTTTCCAGGTCTTTTTTCGTAGGCTTGCCGGACGCAGAACAGTGTATCTTCGAACCTGCCCGAGTACATTGCGGGGGATTAGACTATATATGAATCTCGCTGTCAAATAATAAAACTTTATATGTGGGTTAAGAAGAATTGATTTTTATATAATCCTAATCTTTATTTCTTCAGCTGCTGATACGTGTCCGTTATATCACCGCCCCTTGCTCTGCAAAATATGAATTCCGGGCGAATGGCGAAGACATCACCCAGGAAAAGCTTAATTAAGTTGCTGCTGTGATTTTTGGTCTTTTCCACCCGTAGCGACAGCTTAATTTCCGGCTTTGTTACTTTTCTTGCGGCCCTATTCGCCAGTATATCGCATAGCGCTGGTCGAAAAGCTTGTAATATGGTATCAACGTCACGTCCCTGGGCTTGCCTGCATTTACCGTCCGAAACGTCAAGGCCTTGCCGGGCACCGGTTTGATCCAGTCATCGAGTTTGTCGGCATCCGCAACAAGAATTGGCCCGGGTTCAACCTTAAAATTGCCCAAGGCCCCTTGGCTCTTGGCGTATACAGTTTTTGGGTTGAGTCCTTCTCTACCTAATTCACCTGCCATAACCAGGGGACCGTACATAATAGCCGCAAGAGTCGGGTCATCAGGCATTCTGTGCAGGTGCAGGCTCATTGGCATATCAATCTTTACTTTGTCGCCGTTCTTCCATCTTCGATTCAGCGTCACATAACTACTCGGCTTGATATCTGCTTTCTTCTTTTTGCCGTTGATTCTTATAGTCACCGGCTTTGTGGCCCAGTATGGAATGCGAATACGCAATGGAAACTTTGTGCGCTTGTTGGTTTTGACGATAAGGGTTGTGCCTTCCTCCTCCGGAAAGTTTGTTTCCTGCCGGATGCGAACACCTTTTTCGGGCCAGTTCACTTGCGATGCGATAAACAAATTGACGTATACACCTTTTCTATCGCGAAAGTAGATACTGTCGCCGTACTTGGCATGGTTCTCAAGACCAGTTCCGGTACAGCACCAAAATGAGTCGTTGGGCGTGTTGAATATCTTCCAGTAGCCCGAAGCCAAGGGCACAAAGTACATCATCATACCGGTTTTCGGGTCCTGGGTGGACAATATGCTGTTAAACAGCGCCCGCTCATAGTAGTCAGCGTATTCGGCGTTTGGATGCCAGCAGAATAAGTGACGTGTGAGCTTTAGCATATTGTATGTGCAGCATGTCTCCTGCGTGTCGGTGCCCAGTTCGGTGGACAGGATGTATGGCTGCGTTCGCCAGTGCTCGTGGTTGCTGGTGCCGCCGGTGCAGTACGAACGTGCATTGACGACCTGGTCCCAGAAGAAAGTGGAAATGTTGTAATAGTATTGGTCGTGCGTCAATTCATATTCACGGGCCGCGCCAATAATCTTAGGCACCTGCGTATTGACGTGCAGCCCGGTTAATTTGTCCTGAAAATGCGCTAACGGCTCAAAGACCACCTTGTGGTCAAATCGCTTGGCCAGCGCAAGATGGTCAGAATCCCTGGTTAGGGCGTAGAGGTTGCAGAGCACTTCGTTCATTCCGCCGAATTCGACCTTGAGCATACGCTGTGTCTGCTCTTCGTTTATGTTGTCGAGATGTTTCTTTGTCCAGGCGGCCATACCTTTGGCGACTTCCAGTGCCTGCTTATTCCCGCAATGCGTATACATATCGAGCAGTCCTGCAAGAATTTTGTGATAGGTGTACCAGGGTGCCCACCAGCTGCCGGTTCCATATATGACTTTCTTTATACCCGCTTCAGGAAAAGCGCCGAGATAGCCGGTGCCCAGTGCTTTTTGACACTTTGCAAGTTCCGCCACGATTGCATCGGCCTTGGCCTTTAGCTTTTCGTCGCCGGTACTCGCATACATTAATGCGCAGGCTGATAAGTAGTGGCCCATCGTGTGTCCCCGAACCTCGCGTTTTTCCCATCCGCCCAGCGGCTTGGCCGAAGACGGCAGGCCTGCTGTTCCGCGGAACATATGCAGCAGTCGGTCCGAATCCAAATCATAAAGGTATTTGCGGTCAAGCTCCATTGCTCTCTTAAATGGCCCATCCAGCAGGCGAACCTGTTTCAGGTCAAACGGCACACAGGCCGGCGTTTTCGGTGCGGATGGAACCCGCGGCAACTGCTGCTTGTGCAATCTTGCCAGCTCACGTTCCACATCCGCCAGCATTTCCAGTGACTCAGCGTCAGCCTTTCTTCTGGCCTTTGCCAGCATGCTCTCAGCGGTTTGCTGTAAAGTTCGCAGCTTATCCCGGTAGCTCTTCCACTCGGCGTCATCTTTCTTATCTTTGTACTTGCTCTGCAGGTATGCAAACTGGTCTGTTGCCAACTGAAGCTTTTGCTGCACTCCGGTGAGCAGTTCATCATACAGCCTGGAGCTGTAGTAGACTTGGCGCACTTTCTGCAATTGATTCGGCGTTTTGACATTTGCGGTAAGCTGTTCGGCCTGCTCGGGCAGCTTGCCTATATCTCTGGTGGCTTTGGCGTAGTTTTCAGCCAGCACCACCAGGTCACCAGGTTTGTAGTTCTTCTGCCATATCTTGTCTTCCCGCTCCCAGCGCATCTGGTGGCGTTCCGTTTTGCCGGGGAAATCACGGGCGAGGAAATCCCATAGCTGCTCGCAGCGCCTGGCTCTGACGCCGCCGCCCGGATGCATCGAAAAGTAGAAAGCATGGTTGGCTGCTCGGTTATTGACCTTCATAAGGAAGGTATTGACACCCTTTTTGAAATTCAGGTTTATTATGTCCTGGTCGGCTGCGGCTTTTCGCCCGATGTCTTTTGCCAGAACCTTTTCTCCATTTAACCAGACTTGTATGCCGTCGTTACTACCGAGGTAAACCGGCAGCGTTTTTGCTTGTGAGGTGCTAATGTTTCTGAACATGTAGTCGGCCACGATTTCGCCTTCGCCCGATTTGCCATCGCCCGAGAGTCTATGAATTACACCATCCTCCCATTCGGGCCTTTTCGTCCAATTCAATTTGCCCGCCGCCCTGACTCGCGTCGTCAGACGCGGGGGCAGGCCGTCGGCGTAAGTCTTGTCCAGGTCGATTTCGAGCTCAGGCCCAAACACCGCACCGTAAGGGTCGCCCTTCGGGCTGATGAACGGCCCTATCGAATACCACCGGCCCAATTGAATCCCAAGTTCTTTGAGACGGCTGGCCTGCTGACTGACCTCTTGCTCTTCGAATTCAATAAGGGCCTCGCGCGAGGCCCGCATAGTCTCCTGCCACGTCGCCTTTTTCGCATAGTATTCAGGGTCAGCCGCCAATGCTGTGGAATTGGCCAAAATCGTGGCTAATATAATGCTGACAGAAAATTGTTTTTTCATCGTTTTTTCCTTTCCTGATATTTTTAAGGTCTTTCAGATAGTACGTGCTTACAGATTTCACTAATATAGCATAAAGGTGAAGAAAATGAAGCTTGACGTTGGTTCAAACCAAATCGCACCGGTTTAACTGAAAACACGGCATCATGCGGAATTTTTTGGAAAATTCCAAAAATTCTGTAAGAAACTTCCATTTTCTCACGTCTTAAGTAATAGTGCAGCTTTCTTGAAGACTGTCTGGGCTTGAACACAGATTCAGTGGTATAATAAGCGCAGAAAAGCACATTGGCGGGTAGAGAACATATGATGGGACAGACACACAAGTCGCTGTTGTTGTTAATCGCGGTTTTAGTTGGCAGTGTGTCCGCGGATAGCCGTCATTTGCAGAACGTTAGATTCAAGATAGTCGAAGAAGCAACCGGCGGCCCCCTGCAGAATCGCGAGCTGAATATCTGCCGCTTTGTCTATTTTAAGCTCAAACCCGGTGCTCCATCGCCTTATCTGCGGAAGGATGCGGGCTGGTACATAACCTCTGTGACAACCGATAACAAAGGCAGATTTTCACTGAACCTTTCCTTGGTCGGCGCGGTGGAGGTCGTCGTCGAACCAGGTGAACCGTATAATTATGTTAGGTTCCGGCGCTCATCGTTAGACCTACCCAAGTCACCTGACCACATCCGGGTTATAAGCTTTGAGAAGGGGACAACCCGGGTGGTGGCAAATGTAATCTATGACCTCAAGCAAGGAATGGTAGGGACTTTTCCTATTTCAGGGCAACCTCGGGAAGGACCTTTCAGGGAAGTGCTCCTTGTCGCCAGAAAACTGAGAACGTCCGGCTCTACTCCGGATGTTGGTTGGTTTGAGCTCTCCAAGCGGGCAAAGCGAGTCGTGCCCAACCTGCTGGAAAGACTTACATCACAAGACCCCGCGGTCCTCTTTCTACTGATTGATGAGCTTGTTGCTGTCGAAAGACAAGGCGATATGATGCGCACCTCCTTGCGGTACGACCTGTCGTCATCTGACTACTCCGTTATTCTGCAGAGAGCCCTTCCTTCCTTGATTGATGCGTTAAGCAGTTCGGATTCAGCAGCAAACCTGCGTATGCGCCTAAATGCTGGGCGTGCTCTGTTTAGACTAGTGAACATCGAGCGCCCTGAAAAGTGGACCATTCGCTCTTTGAAGTTCAAGGTGCTTGCGACGATCGAAATGATTGCTGAGGCACACGGACTTGAAGGTGTGCCTCCTGTGCTGGTACCTCTTTTGGAGGATGAGGACCCCAGGGTGGTGAGAAAGGTTATCAGGCTGTTGGTTCAACTTCGCTCTGATTTGGCTGCTCCTTACCTGATTCCGCAGCTGTGTTCTAAAGAAACGCATGAAGTATGTTTTGCTATTAGGGACTTGATGCGAATTAACGCAACGGATGCGGCCGGGCATATCGTGCCTCTGCTCACTGCTTCTAATTCGGATATTCGTGGCTGGGCACTGTTGGGCTTGGTTCGCCTAGAGGCCCGCCAGTTTAAGGAGGAAATCTTTGAGCTTGTTAACCAAAATCGCGAGCGAGAAGACAGTATCGTACCCTATGGGATCGCTGTGCTTGTCAAATGGGGCGAGCCGAGGGCGATACCGATAGCAATGGAATGGCTTACGAGTACTAATCCATATCGGCGTATCGAGTTAGCAGAGGACTTGGCGGAACTGAGTGGGTACCAGATAGTTGACTCGCTGATAGAGTTTTTGCATGATCCAATGGTAGTTGGAGGTGATAGAGGAACAAACGCCAATATCCGTCGCGATGCAATGTCTCTATTGGCTAAGCTCGACCCAATTAAGGCACTGCCCACACTAAGAGAGCACGCTCGTGGAAAGCATGACTTCCTTGCTAGGGCGGCTGCGGAAGAACTCGGCAAAATCCGTGCGGCAGAGGCAGTGCCGGAATTGCTCGCGCTACTTGATAGACCTGACCCCACCACTGGTAATTGGTATGCTGCCACGTTGGCCCTAGCGAGAATCGCAGAACCCAATACTATTCCCAGATTGCTCGCTGAGTTTAAGAAAAGGCGCCCGGGTAGCAGTTATCCGGAAGCACTATTTGCCCTCAATATTGCATCAGATCCGGGTATGTATCTGAGACTCCACAATCTTAACATCGATCGCATCAAGACCCTACCAGCTAGGGAAAGCCTGGCACAGTTGAGTGAAAAATGCGGCATACCTATTCTGCTGAGCGATAAAGTAGACTCTGCCGATAGCTCGCGCCTTGTTTCGGAGTCGAGTAGTGTAACGGCAGTTAGAGTGCTAAACCATATCGTTTTCACGCTAAACTATTCTGGCTATAAACACGCAGTGTTTATCAATGATGGAATGCTAAATATAGCAACAATTCCTGAGGTTTACGATTTCTGGGAGACATGGTTAAGGTCCCACCAGGCAGAGCCTTCCACAAGAGTGACGGTGGACAAATTTAAGCAGTAGAGAACAAATCTGTCGGGAAGGGCACTCATCCTTGGTCCCCTTCGACGACGGAATATTAGGTTACCGGAGTTACCGATTCCTACAAACGTGCTGCTCACGGTGAGCGGCGTCTCTTGTTATTTGGCGATGGTTGTGTGAGCGGCGTCGAACATTCTAACGCCGCCGGTGTCCAACTGTAAGATGAGACCTTTTTCGGGGTCTATGCCGATGCAATTGCCGGTAAATTCCCTGCCATCAAAAAGAAGCGTCACTCTGTGACCTAATTGAATGCTCAGCTTACGCCATTGGTCTGTCACTTTCTTGCTGTCCTTCTCCGCCGCTTCAAGCCAATGGTCAATCGAGACCAATAATCTTTTTGCCAGCGAGATGCGGTCGCACATCGTCTTGCTTTCGATGTCGATACTCGTTGCAATTGCCTGTAATTCGCTGGGAAAAGAGTCTTTCTTTTGGTGGCAATTTATCCCTATGCCGAGGATATAAGCAGTTCCGCCATTGCTGGGCTTTGATTCGAGCAGGATGCCGGTTGCCTTCTTGCCGTTTAGAATTATATCGTTCGGCCATTTGATTTTTGCTTCGCTGCCGCCGACTTTGCCGATTGCCTCGGCAGCCGCTACCGCACAGGTCAGTGAGAGCAATTCAGCATTGCATTTGAAATCCGTTAAAACGATTGAACAAAGAATGCTCTCAGCCCGCCTGCTGTGCCATTTGGTGCCTGCTCTGCCTCTGCCGGCCGTCTGCTCTTCGGCAAAGATTGCCAGGCCGTTATTCTCTCTGTTTTTTGCATATTCAGCCGCAATGTCGTTGGTGCTTGTGGTGCTTTTATAGACGAGGATTTTTCTGCCGATGCGTTTGGTCTTCAGATTCGCTTTTATCTTGTCAGGATCGAGCAGGTCGGTTTCTGGCATTGCTCTTCTTACCTGTCGAGTCCGATGTCAACGGCTCTGGCTGAGTGGGTAATTTCGCCTACGGCGATTCTATCGATACCGCACTGGGCGATAGCCGAAACGTTGCTCAACGTTATATTTCCAGAGGCCTCGAGCAGCGGTTTTTTGCTTTTGCCGCACATCTCGTTTCGCATATCCACAGCGTGCTTTAGCTGCCATTGCCCCATATTGTCGAGCAGCACGATGTCGACGCCTGGAATTTTTAACACGTGATTGAGCTGGTCATCGACATGGTCAACCTCTACAGCGATAAATTTGGCGCCTTTTATCTTTCTGGCCTTATCGACTATTTTTTTTAGTTTCGGGTAGAAGTTTCTGCCGAGCTGCGCCAGATGGTTATCTTTAATCAGGACGCCGTCATATAATCCGAGTCGATGATTGAAACCTCCGCCACAGCGAACAGCGTACTTCTCGAGGATTCGCCAGCCGGGCATTGTTTTTCGAGTGTCGTAAATTTTTGCTTTTGTGCCCTGAATGGCGCGCACAAACTTGCGCGTCGTCGTTGCTATTCCGCTGAGTCGCTGCAGGAAGTTCAGCATAACTCGTTCGGCGCTGAGCATAGGGCGCAGCGGACCTTCGATTGTGCCGATTCTGCACCCGACATACGCCGGTTCACCGTCATTTACGAGCACTTTTAGCTTGAGCCTTTTGTCGTACCATTTGAGGATTTCTCTGACCACATCCATTCCGCATACGACTATTTCCTCGCGCGATATGATATTCGATTTGGCAATAGTGCCGTCTTTAAAGAGAAGCTCGCTGGTCATATCACCTTGGCCAAGGTCCTCCTCAATCGCCATTTTGATTATAGGCACTGCTTTTGCAATGTTAAGTTTTTTCATTTTATGTCTGCCTCTAAATTATCACACAACTCAACCGTAACCTCAAAGTGCAAAAGTGCATCAGAGGTCCTCTTTCTTATATCTTTTCTGTTTTCTCGTAGCTAAGAATTTCTTTTTCTTTTTGCGTGAATCGAGCAGAACTAATTCCGGCAGCTCCTTTAATTCACGAAGTTGGTCCCGCAGAAAAGCAGCTCTCTCGAAGTCAAGTGCTTCCGCCGCTTCGAGCATCTCTTTCTCGATTGTGTTGGCCAACTGAATCTTATCATATTCTGACTCACTGGAGCGAACGGCCTGCCGGGCCGTTTCTCTTGCCTTTATCTGCTCCGCTAAACTACTGCGGATTTCCTTCTTTATCGTCTCAGGCTTAATATTGTGTTCTTTATTGTATTTCAACTGAATTTTACGCCGTCTGTCCGTTTCGTCAATAGCTTTTTGCATCGATTCAGTAACCCTATCGGCGTACAGAAACACTGTTGCGTTGATATTTCTTGCGGTTCTGCCGATTGTCTGTATCAATGAGGTCTTACTTCGTAAGAACCCTTCCTTGTCCGCATCAAGAATCGCAACCGCTGAAACTTCCGGCAAATCCAGGCCCTCTCGCAGCAGATTTATGCCCACCAGCACATCAAATTCGCCGTTACGCAAGTCCCGCAGTATCTCTACTCTTTCGAGCGTGTCGATTTCGCTGTGAAGATAACGGCACTTGAAACCCTTCTTCTTAATATAACCTGACAGTTCTTCAGCCATCCTCTTTGTCAGGGTTGTAACCAGCGTTCGTTCTTTGGCTTTGACTCGTTTTTCAATCTCACCCAATAGATGCGAAACTTGCTTGCTTGCTGGACATACGAAGATTTCAGGGTCCACTAAACCCGTCGGGCGGATGATTTGCTCGACCACCTCGTTATTGCATTTTTCCAGCTCGAACCTACTCGGTGTGGCAGAAACGAAAATAACTTTTTCCCAGTTCTCCTGAAATTCTTCGAAACGCAGCGGCCTGTTATCCAGCGCGCTCGGCAGTCTAAAGCCATGCTCAACCAACACCTCTTTTCTGCTTCTGTCACCGGCCCACATTGCCCGGACCTGTGGAATGGTGACGTGCGATTCATCGATAAACAAAAGAAAATCCTTTGGAAAATAGTCAATCAGCGTATAAGGCCTGGCTCCGGGCGCAAGTCCGGATAAATGCCTCGCATAATTCTCAACCCCGCTGCAGTAGCCGATTTCCTGCATCATTTCAATGTCATACATCGTCCGCGCTTCGAGCCGCTGCGCCTCCAGAAGTTTGCCCTCCTGCCGCAGTTGCTGCAGTCGCTCTTTCAGCTCGGCCTTTATGCTCTCGACCGCCGAGCCAATCCTGTCGCCGGGCATAACATAATGCTGGGCCGGGTATATAAAAACCTGGTTCTCAAAAGCTAAAGTCTCTGCAGATATGGGATTTATATAGCTTATCTTTTCTATTTCATCACCGAAAAATTCAATCCGAACCGCGAACGATTCATAAGAAGGATGCAATTCGACCACGTCCCCGCGGACCCTGAACGTTCCTCTGGCAAAGTCGATATCGTTTCTGGTGTACTGCAGGTCTGCGAACCTGCCGAGCAATTCATTTCGATTCACGCAATCACCGGTACGGACAGCCACTACGCTGGCTTTGTAATCTTCCGGCGAGCCCAACCCGAAAATGCACGAGACAGATGCGACGATAATTACATCGTTTCTTGTCGACAGACTTGTAGTGGTGGAAAGCCGCAGTCGGTCGAGGTCATTGTTTTTTGAGGCATCCTTTTCTATGTATATGTCACGCTGTGGGATGTATGCTTCCGGCTGATAGTAATCGTAGTAGCTGACAAAATATTCGACGGCATTTTCCGGGAACATCTCCTTGAATTCCTCGTATAGCTGAGCTGCCAAAGTCTTATTGTGGGATATAACGAGCACCGGCAAATCGAATTGGGCTATTGTCTGCGCCATCGTAAACGTTTTGCCGCTGCCGGTAACGCCCATCAGCGTTTGAAATTTTTTGCCCGCGCGCAACTCTTCCACCAGCCGCTTTATCGCTTCAGGCTGGTCACCGGCAGGCTCAAACTCGCTGTTTATCTTGAATTTATCCATTCTTTAACGGCCTGTTGGGGTTTACGAACAATCGATTCTATCCGCAAAGACGGCAAAACTCAAGAGAAACAGACTACAATTGCAGGCATCCTCATTTGGCCATTTCCGGATAAGCCACCGCCGCGACCAGTGCGGCCCCGTATTTGTCCCACAATGATTGCTCATCGAGTGCATCTGCGCTGCGGGGCAGTTCAAGCGTGATGATGGGGATGCCGAGAGTAAGACCTGCATACGAGCCTAATGAGCCGGGACGAGCCCCCAGCTTTTTGATGGGTAAATCACAGTGTTCAGCCATGCGCCTGGCCAGTGCAATACCCGGGCCGTCGTAGTCGATACAGGTCAGCGGTTGGTGGATGCTGACAATACGGTCGGGCGCGTATATTTCAATAAGCTGGCGGATAACGCGGGCTTCCGGCTCGGAAAGGGCGGCACGTCCGAACCTCCGGCTGTTACGCCGGTTGGCGGTCGCAAAATTACGGTTGAGGTCCACGCCATTAGCGTTGAAATGACGGTTTTTCGCTGCTCCATCTGGATTGGCCAGCGCTAGCAGCACGACCTTGCGTCCATTCAACAAATAGGGCTGATTTTGAAGGTACGTTTCCAGGTGGAGGACAAGCGGTGTGCCCGCCTGCTCGTTACCATGCATCGTTGCGAGGATCAACGTTACATCCTGTCCTGTCCCGAGGACGATGCACTCTATGGAGCGGTTCTCCACCGATTTGCCGGCGATATAACGCCGGACCGCCGGCTTAGCCGCCACGCGGGGAAGGTCAACTATTACCGGCGCGCTGACCGGCTTGTAGCAGCCACCTAACGTCACGGCGGCAAGCACAATGGGGACTGTTGAGATAACGAGTTGTCTGCTGTTCATCCACAAATTCTTGTCGTGTTCATTACTTCGGCGATATGCAAACATGCACGGGATTGTAATCTCTTTGGGCTTTGATTCAAAGCAGAAAAGATGCTATCAGAGCCTTATTTCTAATTGGTTGGGGCCGTTCTTGACCTCCACAAGTAAGCGGTCAGGAAATCTTGACATGGCTATTTCAAACTGCGACAATCGCTGCGGTCCTGCGGGTATACGTAAGCCTGCGGATTTTTGGTTTTGATGAGGATTCGGTAATGGCACAGCAGGTTGATTTTGACATTGTCGTGATAGGCGGTGGAATTGTGGGTTTGGCGTCAGCCTACAAGATTCACGCTCACCATCTTGGAATTTCTATCGCTGTATTGGAAAAAGAGAAGCAGATTGCATCGCATCAGACCGGCCGTAATTCCTGCGTTATTCATTCTGGCCTATACTATACGCCCGGCTCAAGTAAAGCAACAACCTGCGCCAGGGGACGCAAAGAACTCGTCGCTTTTGCCAAAGAGCATGACATCCACTGCGATATTACCGGCAAAATAATCGTTGCAACGCACGAAAAAGAATTGCCCAACCTCGAACGGATTTACCATAACGGCCTCCAGAACCAAGTGGAAGACATTGAAAAGATAGGACCGGACCAAATCAAGGAAATTGAGCCGTTTTGCGAAGGCATAGCGGGGATAAAAGTACCCTGCACGGGCATTATCAATTTCACTGAAGTTGCTAAGAAGTTGGCCGACTTGATAGAAACAGAAGGACAAGGCAGTAAGGTTTTGACTTCCCATGAAGTAGTAGGCTTTGAAAAGCACGATTTATATACGAAGGTTATAACAAATAAAGCAGTTTTGGGCGCAAGATATATTATCAACTGTGCAGGACTTCAGTGTGACAGAATAGCGAGGTTGGACGAAGTGGAAGCGGGAATGAGGATAGTACCGTTTCGCGGCGACTATTATGAGCTGACAAAAGAAGCTGGACAAAAAGTTAAGAGTCTGATTTATCCTGTGCCTAATCCGGACTTTCCTTTTTTAGGCGTTCATTTCACTCGCAAGATTGATGGGTCGGTGGAATGCGGTCCCAACGCCGTTTTCGCATTCAAGAGGGAGGGGTATTGCAAAACAGATTTTGACCTCAAAGACGCTTGGGAGTCGCTGTCGTATATGGGGACTTGGATGCTGTTTCTAAAGCATTGGAAATTTGGATTGGCCGAATACAGAAGGGCTTTTTCCAAAAAACTGTTCCTGCGTAATTTGCAGCGGCTTATCCCTTCGCTGCAGGCCGATGACATAGAACCCGGCAGTGCCGGCGTCCGTGCTCAGGCGGTAGGGCGGGATGGCAGGCCGATTGATGATTTCGCGGTGGTCAGACACGGCAACTCTATTCACGTGTTAAATGCTCCCTCGCCGGCCGCAACGGCATCCCTGGCTATCGGAGAACATATAAACCAAATGGCTGCGGAGTACTTTAACCTGAAAAGTTAGAAATTTAGTAGCGCCTACTATCATCGAATGAGCACATACCGAGCTGACAGTTTATTCGAATCAGAAGAAGCTGAAGGAAAGGCCTGCACCCATATTATTCGCGTGGCGTTTGAGTCGGGGGCCGATACTGAGTTCGATTATCTTGTGCCGGAAGACATTTGGCCGATTGCGGTGGGCCAGCGCGTGGAAGTGCCGTTCGGCAGAAAAAATAAGCTCCAAATCGGCTTTTGTGCTCAAGCGGACATCCCTTTCGAAGACTCTTTTACTGCACGCGGCAGGGGCCGCAAGCTCAAGATTGTTACCAAGGTGATGGATAAGGAGCCGTTGCTGGATTCTGCCTTGATGGAAATGGCTCGGTGGATTAGCAAATACTACGCTTGTCCTTTAGGGCAGGTCTTGGCGGCGATGGTGCCATCAGGGGTGAAAAAAGGCGCTGGCGTCAAAACAGAAAAGCACGTTTATCTTGCAGAAGATATTGATGTGGCTATCGAACACCTGCGAAGCAAAAAGCAAAAGCAAATTGTTAAATTCCTGCACGGCAGAGCGGCTTTCGATTCCGAAAATGCTGTAGAACTGCAGGGCATATTGCAGGCAATTGGCTGTACGAAGGCCCCTGTAAAGAAGTTGGCCGAAAAACAGGTTATTAAGATAGCGCACAAGACCGTTATAATGGCTTTACCTGCCGTCCCGGAAGCAATGGCAATAAAAGCCGGACAAATAGCCCTCAATGATGACCAGCGAAATGCTTTAACCCATATCAACTCTCAGATAGATTCTGACCAGTTCGGCGTTACGCTTCTTCACGGCGTCAACGACAGCGGCAAAACCGAACTTTACATAAGGGCTATCGAGACCGTTTTGCAAAAAGGAAAAAACGCTATTGTGCTGCTCCCTGAAATCGCGCTCACCGCCCAGACCGTTCAGCGTTTCAGCGCAAAGTTCGAAAGAATTGCGGTAATGCACTCAGGCTTGACCGCTGCTCAGCGAAATGCCCAGTGGCACAAGATTAAGGCCGGCGAAGCCGACGTGGTCATCGGGGCCCGCTCAGCGGTCTTCGCGCCGGTGCCTCAGCTTGGCCTTATCGTTGTTGACGAAGAGCACGAGCCCAGCTACAAGCAGGACACCGTCCCGCGGTATAACGGCAGGGACGTAGCCATAAAGCGGGCACAGTTATCAAACGCACATTGTCTTTTAGGCAGTGCCACCCCATCGTTGGAAATGCTCTCTAATTGCCGCAGTAAAAAGCATTTTAGTTTGGTTCGCTTGCCCAAAAGGGTGATGAATCTGCCGATGCCTGAGATGAGACTTATCGACCTGCGGCACGAGCTTTTAGGACCGAAGAACCTTGACCTGATAAGCGGGCCGTTGGCTGAGCGTTTGAACGAAGTTCTCGCCAAAAAAGAACAGGCGATTTTACTTTTGAACAGGCGCGGTTACAGTAATTTCGTTTTCTGTCCCGCCTGCAAACACACCCTGCATTGCCGCAATTGCGACGTGACGCTGACCTTTCACAAATCAAAGCTCCCTCGCCCTGAGCGGATGCGTACCGTCACTGGTAAACATAAAGATTACGGTTACGCCTTATGTCATTACTGTCTGGCAAAGACGTTGGTTCCTGAAAAGTGTCCTCTATGCGGCGCTGGATTCGCGATGATAGGGATTGGCTCGCAGCGTCTTGAAGAGGAGTTGGCCGCAAAGTTTCCGCAAGCTCGCATCGCGAGAATTGACAGCGATTCGATGGCGGGCAGAGACTACTACCGGCTTCTTCGCGACTTTAGTCAGGGCCGAATCGATGTATTGGCCGGAACACAAATGTTGGCCAAGGGCCTGCATTTTCCTAACGTAACATTGGTCGGTATCATCAGCGCTGATACATCGCTCTATTTGCCGGATTTCAGGGCAAACGAGCGGACTTTTCAGTTGATTTCTCAGGTGGCCGGTCGCGCAGGACGCTCCGCGAAAAAGGGCACTGTCTTCGTTCAGACATTCCTGCCGGACCAACCGGCGATACAATTTGCCCTCCGCAATGACTATACCGGCTTTGTTAACGAAGAATTGAAACACCGCAAGGCCTGTAATTTACCTCCGTTTTGGCGGCTGGCTGCCGTTATTATGAGGGACAGGAACTTTGATAAACTTGACGCCGCCTGCCGGGCTATGCGTGAAAAAATAAACAGCATCGTCGGCCGAGATAATCTGGCGGCAGTTGTCCGCGGGCCTATGCCGGCGGTTATAAGTCGCATCCAGCGTTTTCACAGAATGCAAATAATTATCCAGGCCGAACAAGCCGAAACTATACAGAGATTATTTGCCGACCTGCGGGCAGCAGGACCCGTTCGGCCCACTGTCAGGGTCGCTATAGACATTGACCCTGTCAATCTGTTATAGCTTGTAATCCGAGCGGTTTTCTGCTATACTTATTTGTCCGGCGTTTTACGGGGAGTAGCTCAGCCAGTGGCATAGCTATTTGGCCAGAGCGTCCCTTAGGGAAGGTCGCAGGTTAGATTTTTCAGGCAAATCTGTGTATTACGTTTATATACTTCAAAGCCTTAAGACAGAGAAACTTTACATCGGACACACTGACAACCTGACTCGGAGGCTGAAAGAACATAATGCTGGCTGTGGTGGAAAATATACTCAGCAGAATGCTCCTTGGACATTGCTTTACAGCGAATCTCACCCCGACCGTTCTTCTGCGGCCAAACGGGAACG
>CAZOUM010000018.1:0-45048 GCA_964582985.1 uncultured Pirellulales bacterium
GACTGCCGAGGAGCAAGGATTGTTCGCGAACCGACACACAACTCTTTAGCGAATCAAACTCGCGCTATATCGTCGAAGTTGAGCCGGAGAATTATGATGCGTTTGCGAAGCTGATGCTCAATCTGTCGTTTGGTCAAATCGGGAAGGTGACAGAAGAAAAGAGGGTCGTTGTAAAAGCGGAAAGCGGTGAGACGGTTATTGAATTGGACATAGATTCACTCAAGCGAGCATGGCAAGAACCGCTTAATTGGTAACAAGAGAATGAGGGGCACGGATGACACAGGTAAACCCCGTTAGAAATTCAATGAAAAACGGGGTAGTGATATGACATAAGTATGAGGGCAGTTTCTAACGGTGTAGTGATATGATACAAAGAGGCAAGATTTCTAACGGGGTCAAAGCAATAGTCCTGCGGGCGGCGGGCATAAACTGTGATATGGAAACGGAGTACGCCCTTGAGCTGGCAGGTGCAGAGGCTGAGCGTGTACACATAAACAGGATAATCGAGGATAAGGAACTGCTCGAGGAGTTCCAGATACTTGTTTTCCCCGGAGGCTTTAGCTACGGCGATGATGTGGCCGCCGGCAAAATCCTGGCGAATCAAGTTGTGCATCATCTTTCCGAACTGATTCGGAAATTTATTGATGATGGTAAATTAGTGCTCGGGATTTGTAATGGCTTTCAGGTTTTGGTCAAGGTGGGGATTTTGCCAGGTGATGGTTCAGGCGATCGCCAGGGAGAAGTTACCATAACGTACAACGACAGCGGCAAATTCGAGGACAGATGGGTATACCTTGTGCCACAAACCGAAAAGTGTGTATTCATTGAGCGTGGCAGACAAATCTATCTGCCGGTCGCTCACGCCGAGGGCAAAGTTGTTATCAAAGACGAAGACACTGTGAAAAAGTTGAAGTCCGAGGGACATATTGCATTCAAATATGTAGATGAAAACGGCGAAGAAGGGGACTATCCTGTTAATCCAAACGGCTCGGTGGATTCAATAGCAGGCCTGACGGATACAACCGGCCGGGTAATGGGACTTATGCCGCACCCGGAAAGGTACGTTCGGCCGACTCAACATCCACACTGGACCCGCCTGAAAGACAAAATGCGCGCTGATGGAATGAGTATCTTTGACAATGCGGTCAACTACATAAAAGAAAACTTCTAAACTCACAGCATCTCTTATTATGACGGAGGGCATTTCGGAAGATACTCTAACATAGTCGGTTTGTCGATGCCGGCGATGGGCACTTCAGCGGCGGAACAGCTGGGCAGGGGTTGAATTTTCTTGTAATATTCGCCGGTTTAATGTAAGGTAGTTTTGGCTTGCGGGCCCGTAGCTCAGCGGTTAGAGCAGTGGACTCATAATCCATTGGTCCGAGGTTCGAATCCTCGCGGGCCCAGTTTTGTAACTTGTTAGCGGTTAAGCATTTATGCTTAGTAGCTTTCTTGGTGCGTGCTCACAATTTGTGATTTTTGCCGGAGTTCGTCTAAAAGTTCGTCAATGAGTCCAAATGTTCATACCTTCCGTCAAAGAGAAACCGCGCTCGTTGGACCATCAGAGTGCTTTTTCGTCTTTTATGACCGCCGGATGTCACGACCTATCGTACGCCGAGTCCCTATGATAGCATGATGCAGCACAGCAATCCTTGTTGCTCTCAGTTGACGCACTCGCGGAAGCGGTTTCATAGCGGTAACACAAATTGCAGAATGATAGACCTTGTCGACCTCCCAATTATGAGATTGAAGGTCAAATCCTAAGAACTCATATATTGCTTCCTTCTTGAACTGACCCCGATTTATGCACCAACCTCGATTAGAGAATTATCCACGTTTTCATCGATGTATTGCTGAGGCGAAGGCGTAGCCGAATCTGATATCACGTAGTTCCCGCAATTTTTGCTCTTTGGGCTCCGTATGTAAAAGTGTGGCTTAATTTTCTTGCAATATCAGTTTTTCGTGTTAAATTTAAGTTGCAATTTGACGACGATGAAAGCCATAAGGGCAGGTAGCTCAGTCGGTAGAGCAACGGACTGAAAATCCGTGTGTCGGCGGTTCAATTCCGCCCCTGCCCATTACTCTAACTCTTTGGCTGCCAAACTGTTACGCCCGGCAGCCTTTTTTGCTAAACCCATGAAATTGGCCATTTGCGTCACTTTTGCGGCAGTCGGATGTTCAAAACGTTCACCATTTTTGGAGAATTTTTTAAGTCTTTGATATTACTAATCTTATGGATTGGCGTTTTTTGCGTTTTTACATGCTATTTAGTCTTTGGGTTGTAGTTTAGTTGTATTGGTTACCCTCACCATTATAGCCCTGCGGCCATAACATTGAATTCCTGCTTAACGAGACAACCACTCTTCGACTGTCATCGGCAGAGAGGCTCAAGGCAGGCTGGGACGGTTCAGCTTACACATTTCCGATGAGTGATGCCGAGGGTAGGATAATTGGTATTCGCAGGAGATTTATGAACGGACGAAAGATATCGGTTATTGTCTTTAGTTTACCCCTTTATTTTATCCAAAAGCCCCATACCGGATCGACCAGGCCCTGACGTACAAGCACCGCCTTGACCACCAGGTAGTTGTCAACCAGCAGGCCCTCATAACCCCATGGTGTTCCGTCCCATGCACGCCAGTCGTTAGTTTCGTTGTCATTGTCACCGGTGCCCTGGAAGCCGCATTCATTAAAGGATTTGAGAATCGGAAATAGAATCCAGTCGGCTTCCTTTTGCCTGCCAAGTTTGTACAGGGCAGCTATGGTGTAATATACGTGGTTGGCAGAGGCGCCGCCGTTTTCATAAACCTCAAATGCATTTGAGCCGCCCCAGCGACGTATACCTTTATCATAGTAATCCTCGTCCGGTACGTTAACCAGGTTGCCGGGCAGACCAAGGTCGAACCTGTAGAATCCCACCTCCTGCATCTTTTTGAACATTGCATCGAGCAGTTTATTGGCCTTGTTCGTATCATCAACCACGCCGTAAGTAATCGCTATACCCTGGATAAAGGTAAAGGCATAATCGTGAAGATTACCATCACGGCTTTTCCACCCGGCCAGCATTCCGGTTTCCGGATTATAAAAAGTCTTGTAATAGGCGCCTTTAAGCTTCTGCGCCGCTTCCTCAAATTCTTTGGCCTCCTTTTTCCTGCCCGCAACGGCGGCAAGCCTGGCCAGACCTCTAAAGCCACGGTATGCGATGGCATTGGAGTAGGCGTCCTCATGCCCGAAGTTAATGCAATCCCACCAGTTTGCCGGACGCACCCTGCACTCGCCGAGGTTGCCGCTCTGATGATATTCAATCAGCCCGTTACCATCGGAATCTGTTTTGAGTGACTCGCGTCCCCATTCAATCAGTTTGTCGATGTTGGCCTTGACCCACTTGTCATCTTTACTCCCCTGGTAATAGTTGTGCGCTGCGGTCAGTAGGGAGGGCCACGTATCAAGTGATGTTTGGGGATATTTGCCATGTGCATAGCCCTTCATGGCATAGGTCTTCTTGCCGGCCAGAATACGATTCAGCGAATCACGCAAGAGCTGCGAGCCGGATACTCCATCAGCCAGGGGGCCGGTCAGCATGGCGACCTCACTGTACTCATGGTAACAAAGACCGCACACGTCTGAGCCGGCATGGTTGGCCAGCATACGATGTTTGCTTGAGAACTGCAGGATGTTCAGCCAGCATCGACGGTAGCCGTCAAAACGCACATCTGATTCAATTGTTGCTTGCTTAGGGTATAGGCTGACCACTTCAAGCCTGAACTGAGTCCACGGGTTTTCCTTCGAACCGGCAGAAAAGGTAATCGTTGCATTTTCGGTCGTGCCTTGATAGCCAAGACGCAGCGGTGTTTGACTGGCAGAGCTGCCCGTAATACGCAGCGTACCCTGACCGGGGATGTGCAGCACAGCAGGCAGTTTGACTGATCCGTCATCTTCCATCACACCCAGCAGCGTTGCATGGGCCGGATGTTTGCCACGAAACCTGAACTTCAATACAAACGGTTCTGCAGCATTTTCACCGGCAGCAACAGACTTGATAATGATGTAATTATCTTCAAACTTAAAAAGAGTGGACGCATCTGTTTGCTTGTTTGCATAACGGATCCATCCGTTCTCGAGCGATGTGTGATAGGTTTGCTTTGAACTTCCCCCCAGCATCCCATTGGTCCACTTGCGCCCCTTGCCCAGCGAATCTACCCAGAAACTTGCAAACTCCGGCTTATCGGCTGCTAACTCAACGCCATAGGTTCTTGTTTCATGAGATAGCTGCAAATCTTCTTGTGCTTGAGCCAAGCCCACGCAATTAAGAAGTAACAATAATGCTAAAAACTTTACCGTTAGGTGTTTCATTTCTCCTTTCCTTTGGCAGTTCATGGCCAAACATCTTACAACGTTGATTCAACCTGATTTACTGTCATTGTATACCTTTATCCTGGATACGAGTGATTTCTATTTTAATTGAATGGCGTACAGGTGCCACGCTCGCCGCGGAAGAGGCGGCCATTTCTTTGTCCTTTTGGCACAGCTTTTCAATAACATTGTCGAGTTCTTCTTTCGCATCAGGAACATACCTTAAATAGTCCGGTATGTGATGCAATAACCTTCTTGTCAGCGTAGTTTCAAATACCTGCTGTTTCACAATAACTTCCTCGATACGGCGAAATGGTTCTGAAAATGGATTATCAAGAAAATCGGCAGCCAGATTGATTCCCTTAGCAAGCTCGCCGCCCGTATATTGTCTGGCGGCCTCGCCCCAGGTCACTTTACATTTAGCGTCCGCACTTACATTTTTTGCAACCAAAACAAAGCGATTAAGCTCCTGATTGAACGGGAGGAACTCAATTACTCCCCGGGTGGATTTTGGTTTTGCAGGGTCCCCAAAGAAGCAGAACGGGTATCGTGAACTCTCGACCTCAATGACACCGTTGGCGGCAGATAGAACCTTGTGGCCGGCGGTGGCCCGGGCTCGACCGGAACCCATATCTACCGTAATAGTCCCGATGTCCCCATCGCAGCCCAGTGCCTTTAAGAAGGCATACGCCATAACCAGGTGACCATTTAAATCGGGGTGGACACCGTGTACGCCGGCAAGGTGATACGACCTGCCGTACTTGGCCTTGGTCTTTGCCATTACATCCATCATCGGATCGTACACATTAGCGAAAACAACGTTTTCCTCTTTGGCAACATCGCGAGCAATATCGCGCATTTCAGCAAGGGTCTTATTACACATCGCCGCATCTGCGGGGTTCTTGTTGAATGTGTCGCTATCTACGCAGCCGGGGGAACCGACAACAATAAAACGGACGCCGTTCTCCTTAAATTTTTTCACTATGGCCCGCTGGGAGTCACGGTAACGTTGTCCCTTCTCGACGGTCATGGGAGAGTAACCGCTATCGTTCATACCATAACATGTTGTTGCCACATTAGGACCAAGCGTGAGTACATCATGTTCCATCCGCCGCTGGAAACCTGGTGCCTGCTCTCCATCCCATCCAGCCTGCAGAGTCCTGAGTTTTCCCGCCGGCTGGCACATCAGCAGATAATCTTGTATATAAACAGAATAGATCCTCTCTTCAGTAATGGAATCACCGCAAATCGCAACAAAATCTCCGTCTCGGAGTCTGGCCACATCCCGGGCAGGCGCCGCGATGGCAGTAATTGCCATTATCAACATCGTTAGGACAAAGAGAACAACTGAGAGCTTCGAATTACGTGTTTTCATAAGACATCCTTCAACTGAGATAACCTACGAAACCGGACTCTCCGGTAATAGGCTATTCGTGTCTGCCACTTGCAGATAATCTGATTACGCACAGTTACCACACTTTCAGCTTGAGTTTACCATCTCCAGTATTCTCAAAAGGACCTGCAGATGGATTAGCTTTGTTTCTTTTCCTGCCGAGATAGTCTGTATCAACTGTCAAAGGCGAGCCATCGGGATTCTCAAACACCTGACCCGGAATCATAGCCTTGCCCAAAAGTTTCGTTGTTACGAGCTTGTTATTCAAAGACTTAAAAGACTTGTCGAGCGTGATATAAAGATACATATTTTCACCTTGTTCGACTATTTCTATGTTTGGGTCAAAATCCGGCTTCTCGATTTGGTTCGTTTCCTTGATGCATGGCTTCGCCCCCTTCAAATACACATTACGATCCGATATAACAGGAAACACAGCATAGTCGTATGCTTGCAGCCCGTAACTTTCATTTCCATACCCTGACCGTTTTTTGTATTCAGGATCGCGCTGTCCGGCATTACCTGCATAACCCGCCACAAAAATATTATTAAAGAACCGGTTATCACCACCCGAAATTTCGCGTAAACCAACCAATGCAGTTGAATGTGGCAGATGGTAAGGAGTCTTGCGGCTGTGGGGACTTAAGTTGATTTTTCCTGCCATCAGATTGTGAACATAAGCTCCGCCCTGGGACATATCCCACACCGAGCACTTCGATAAAAATATATTATTATCAACGATGTATGGCCCATGATTTACCTCGGAATAGAAATCCTGCAGGATATTGTTATAGCATAAGTTACCGGTTATGCGCGTTCCCTGGGACATCCAGTCCATCCATATCCCCTTCCCGGTGTTCTGAATTCGGTTGTTTTTAATGAGCATATCAATGGAAGCATGAATCTTTATGCCTGCTATTTCATCCCCTTCGAACTGCCACTTGGTCCAGATATCGTGAATATGATTATCCGTTATCTGGCTGAAAACAGCTCCCAGGCTTCCACATATTCCGGCCTGCTCGCAGTTGAATATCGTGTTGTTTCTTACGATGTGCGAGCCTATCCTTTCTTTGGACCAGCCATTCTGTAAAGCCCTGGCGACGACTTCATTGTAGAGTTGGGCACCATCTTTGCCTGGATTTTTGGCACAGACATTGTGGCCGCTCTTTCTATCTTTACCCAGGGTAACGCCGGTACATTTCGAATCGCTGATGACATTATTCTCGATGATCCAGCCTTTGCTCCAATGGGTTCCTATCAGGCCAATCTGCTCTGCCGTAGGTGGAGCCCATTGAGTCGCGGCCTGGCTCATGCGGAAACCACGTACGGTAATGTAGTTTCGGCCGGGCGTATCGGGATAGAAACAGGCATCCCTGACGTTGATCTCGACCAGTTCTTTGTTTGGGTTATACTCGTGAAAGTTGGCCCAGATGGTGGTGTCCTTGTCGCCGCTCTGGCAGTACCAGGTATAGAGCGATGCTTGCTTGTCCGCGGCCTTGGGATGTGGTTTGGGATCCATCACCTCATCGAGAGAGCCCTTTTCAAACAAGGATTTGCCGTTGAGATAGACTTCCCCCGTATGGTGATCCCTGCCCAATCTACTGAACCAATCGCCGGCAATAATATCTTTGTAGGGGTTGTAGTCGGCGAAGAATGTATTCGCAATGGTAACCTTCCATACACCGTCGCGGACGTGCTTCCAGCCGGTGACAACCTCAGAGCCCTTGATGACGACTTGTTCACCCTTGGCGGCTTGATAAACGATCCTCTTCGAGTCGGACACGCCACCGCGAGGCGGAGTCACCCGTTCGCGATAAGTTCCCTCATGCACGGTTATCACGTCGCCGGGCTGCGCTGCCTGGGCAGCGGCCGAGATCGTCCTTAAAGACTTTGAAGCAGAGCCGTCATTGTTATCGCTCCCATTGACGGATACATGGTATTCTTTGGCAAAGAGTGAGTGCGTAAGCAATCCTACTAATACGATTAGAGCAAACTTCTTCATTCCTTGAATTCCTTTCTGAAGTTTCTGTCTTACTTAACATGCCTGCCACCGGTTTCTATGGATTCTCTGGTTCCAGCAGTTCGACCTCATGCAGACACAATCCATAGCGTCCGCCGGGCGGGTTAAATTCAAGTTTCATGCCATTCCAGCCGGAGCTAAAGTTTGCAGAATAGCACAACCATAGCGTTCGGCCATTAGTGCTGATGAACTTACTTGGAAAATTCAGAAAATAAGCCTGCTCACCAAAGTCCTTCATATAGGTCACCATACGCCATGGACCGGTCAGCGTGTCGGCCTCCAGAATATAAGAGTTCATCTTCGCCACAGTCGGCCAGCCATCGGTAACACACATCAGATACTTCCTCAACGCCGGAACATATGTTGCGGTGACACATCCCATGTTATTGTTCCACTCGATCAGTGGTTTAATTTTCTCAAAATCGTTCGTCCATGCCGGATTTGAGTTTTTGTCACGACCGGCAAAAAACTCCCAGGCCTTGATGTCGTTAATCGTTTCCGGCGACGGTGTCACACGGGCAAGATAAATCTGGTCAGCGGAAATCCAACTCAGGTTGGCATGCGCGAAGTCCTCCGTACATGGCTGCGTTTCAAAAGGCTCTCCGGGCTTTCCAACTCGCAGGCAAGGCCGCGGCATGGGGTCGTCCTTAACGGCCCCCATCCCTAACATATACGCCTTCCTGTCTGGCGAATGCTGCATATTCTTGCCAAAATCAACAAAGTGAGGCGCTCCCATCTTCACCGGTCCGAGGTGCTTACTGGGTTCTGGAAACAACGGCTTACTCGGCGACAGCGGCGAAGGTGTCCACGTTTTTCCAAGATCTCGTGAAATCTGGAATCCAGGCAAGGGGCCCAGATTTGGCCAGTTCCATTTGAATCCTCTGTGGTTGTAACCACCCGAAGGTCCAAGGCAGTATGTAGCGTAGTACCAGATACCATTGTGGACCAGAGAACCCGCGGGGTAGCGCCCAAGGTAAGGCATGGCAGCGGCAACTTTTACCCGAGAAGTGTTCTTGATGGTCAAATTCAGAGGGTCGTCACCTATCATCACGGCGTGAGCTGTGCGAGCATCGTCGCTGCCGGCGGAACTGCATCCCATTCCATCGGTCCTTCCGTCGGTCCACGGTGAGTACAGATTGCCGTCAGATGCCCACGACGGATACCAGGTATCCCCGCAGGTATAATCGCTGTGACGGCCAGTAAACCGTATGCCTGTCAGGCTTGGTGACCGGTCGAATGGACAATCATCGGGAATATCTGATTTCCAGACGAATCCCTCATCCCTGTTGGCCGGTATATTCTTATTGTCGGCCATCAGACTATTAACAAGCAAAAAGCTAAACAGTAGAGGCGTGAGCATTTTCATCTTATTCAAAATACTTTCTTTCATAATATCTCCTATAGAATGAGATGGGATTTCCAATTTAACCTTTGTATATCTTTGCTCAACTATGCCGCTGTGCCCAATTTCTAATAGAATATCAAACTTGTCGTTGAAGTTCAAACCTTCTACCTGCTTAAGAAAATCTGATGATCAGCCCCCCAGGTCCACCAAACATGTTCTTTCCGCCTTACCATGTTAAAGCCGCCCAACATCGGGTTTACTCAACCTTAACCTCGATCTTTTCACCGGCGGTAATGATGGCGTCGGCAGCCAGGGTAATCTTCACACGGCCTTCTTCAAACACATGCGCAGCGGCCACAGGCCGAGCGTTGACCGTGACGGTGACGTTTTGCCGTTTGTCTGCAACGGCAAATGCCAGATGCCTTAAACGTAACTTACCCCACTTCAGGATAATGCTGGCCCTGAAACCTGACGACTGAGATTGTTGGCTGTAAGTTCCCCAACCCTGTGCCACCGTGAACGGGGCACGGAAATTTTCCGGAGTCACACGCGGCGCAAAAGCCAGAAATCCCTTCGGACCGTGATACTCGTATCCACAGGCAGCTATGAAAGCTCCGTGACTGGCCATAGACCGGCTGTAATGGCTTCCGCATTCAACTTCGTTCCACGGATTGCGCTTTGCGCCAAGATACCGCTCGTGCATCAACCTTACCTGCATCAGTCCCTTGTCCACGAGACCGTGCCATATCATCAACGAGCCCACGGCGTATTCATAACCCGGCTGGCACTCGTTGAGGTACCCTGCATAGAACTCGTCGCCTTTTTTCAGTACATCCGAACCGCCGCGAGGGAAGGTGCACCCGATGATGCCGCCCTCTCCCGGCATCGCGAACCAGCGTCCCGACTTGAAAACCTCGCGATAGGGTCCGACATCCGTTGTGACGTTATACTTCCACAGCGAATTCAGTGCCGTCGTGGCCTTGTGAGCATCTATGATTCGGCCCAGCCCGACCTGGTATGCCCAACTCTGTCCCAATAACTGATTATATTCACAACCGTCATAAGAGCCCGGTGACTCAGGGTGATTGGGATCCGCCTTATGTACGAAATACTCCCCGTTGAACAACTCCTGCTCAATGTACTTCCTGCCGCGGTCGGCAATGGCACGAAGTTGCTTCGCGTAGCCGGTGTCTCTGATTTCATCTGCCATCTCCGCCATAGAACGCAGAGCGGCCTGGTAGTAGAGACTGAGCCACGTGATCCTGCCGTACCATGCCGCATCCAGCGTATTATGCTGGCCACCCTCCATGATGCCATCGGCATCTGCATCATAGGTGTTCACGAGATACTGCGTCGCCTTCTTAACCGATACATAGTTCCTCTTGAGGAACGCATCATCAGCCGACATCTGGTGCTCGCGATAGGTTCGCATGATGATACCGGCCTGACCATCCACGGCAGGCCCTCTGCCGTACTCACCGCGCATGCCACAACCACCGGTCTTCTCATCGAATCCAATCTCCGGGTTGAAATCGACTTTCTCCCTCAGCCGTTTTTCCAGTTCCGGAAACAGTCGGCCGACCGCTTGGGTATACCCCCAAACGTGTGTACAGGTGCCCGGACAACTGCGCACGCCTTCAAAGCCATAAAACCGACCATCTTCCAACACATAACAGGTGCTGGTCGCCAAAATCGAGACATTCAGGAAAGTCCTGTCGAGAAACCAATACGGCAGCGTCGAATCATACCACGTATCCCGCCACAACCTCGTTTCGGATGACAACCGGTCGATGTTCCTCCCCACGTCCTCGACAACATCCTCAACGGATTCGAATTGCGAGGCATACCATCGCCTTGAAGGAGTCCTCAATCCCAGTGGTAGTGGATTCGGGAAATACCAGGCCAGTACAAACGAAACGGTTGTCTTTTCGCCGGGTGCCAACGTGAATTTGTGACCCACGGCACCGATCAGCTTCTCGCCAAAACCGCTCTCGGCAGACTTACCCGATGCGGTGAACACTGCATCCGGAATGTCCGAGTCTGACACGCGGGCGGCGGCAATTACCTGCTTGTCCCCCGTCAATAGCGCCAGCGCCATGGAACCAAAGTCAACCTGCTCGTCACACTTTGCCGCCGGCTTCCTCGGATCATTACGGAATTCTATCTGGTCGACCATAATGAATCGGTTCTTGCCGTTCGGGGGTTCATATGCGATCTCGATTCTGGCGCTTCTTCCTCTAAGCTCCGTTACATCCCAGTTGTCCCAGTCCAACTCGCCGCCATGGTGACCCGTGGAACTGCGAACCGTTTTTCCATCAACCACAAGGTTAATACGCGCGCGTCGGGGATATGTGCCGGCCGAGAGCATGAACGATATATACGGATACTCAATCACGAACGATTTACTGATGAGTTTGCCCGGAACTTTTGCCGATCCGCAAGTTCTGGAATCGGCCACATACTTTCCAACAACTTGAGGAACCTGTTTCTTAACCTTCTTCGGCTTATCAGTGAACGCTCTGCCTTCTACGGTCCAGTTGTCAAAGCTGCCGCTTTCAAAATCCTCAAAGACTATCTCTGCTGCCTTTTCCTCACCGGCGATCGAATCCTCGGCGTCTTCGACCAGCATCACCATACCTGGGTTTCTCACGATGCGGTTGCGGTGAATGCCCGCGCCCACCTTTCCGCTAAACACGCACACCTTGTTTTCCAACCATCCGGCCAGTGCCCCTTCAACGGGCACATCGGCGTAATTCGAAATCGTATAGTTCAGAACTGTTGCCGGATACGAAGAATCCTCCACCTTCAAAGGTATAAAAGGTGAGAAGGCCTCGAGTTCGACTGTTACCGGAACGGCCGCATCCCTGTAAGTGACCTGACCAATGGGATATTGGCCTGTGAATTCGATATCCGAAAAACCACGCCGATCCAGCGTTCGAACCTGCGACCTGCCTGGAGCCGAAACCCAAAGTGCAAATCCCTGATCCAAAACATACTGGCCCAAATCGTTCGGGTCGTTCTGCTTAGGCGGATTCTTGTAAGCCGCCCCCTGCTCGACCGTGAATCTTGGACGCATCCGCGTATTGAAGATATCCCAGTGCCAGAGCTTGCCGTCACCGCCAAGATAGAGCTGGCCGGCCCCGATACCGCCAACCGGCATTCCGATATAATCAAAATTTGAACTGTTCGCTCTGGTATAGACTATAGGCTCGCAACGTTCAACCAACGCTCGAACATCGCCAGGATTGAACTCCTTGACGGTGGATGTCTTGCCACCGGAATCGACCAACAGCCGCTTCAACGATGCCCGCGGCCCACCCCGTCCGTTCGGGACCTCCATTACGCCCGGAATGGGATTGTCCGCCATACTCCATCTACACAACAGAAACGTCACAGAAAATAGCAAAAAAACATATCGCCCTTTCATCAGGAATTCCCATGCACAGGCTCTTTCAGTATTGAATGTTCGCATTTCCATAAACCAGGATTTCCCAGACATCATTAAATCGGTTTCTGTATTTTACGTTCAATGCTTACCGTCTAACCTTTTTGTTCGGTCCTACCTATTCTTCCACTTTGCAGCATCCGGTCTTGCTGGCTGTGAGTCAAAGAATCGGGCGTTCTGTCCTATGCGATTGTAATCTCCGATGTCGGCCCTTGCCATTTCCGCAAGGCCAAGTAGATGTTCAACGATCTCGGGGTGCTGGTCGGCTACATCAGTCGTTTCGCCGATGTCGTGCTGGATGTTGTAGAGCTGCGCTTCAGGAATCTCCTCGACATCACGACCGCGCCAGTTCTTGGCCAAGCCTTTGTCACTCAGCCAGGGTGGGCACTTTGGACGTGGTAGTATCAATTTCCAGTTCCCGCTTCGCACCGCCTGAAGGTGGGTGTCATAATAATAATATCGTGTTGAAACTGGCCGCGCAGATGTTTCACCTGTCATCAAGTCAAGCACGTCTTTACCGTCGATGATTCTGTCTGCGGGCACATCAACGCCCGCCAGACCGGCGAAGGTTGGCAGCATATCGACGTCGCCAATCATGGCCTCGCACACTTCTCCCGCAGGCACAAGACCGGGCGCACGCACTATGAAGGGCACCCTCACCCCGCCTTCCCAAGTCTCACATTTCTGGCCGCGCAGGGCGCCCGCGGATCCCGAGTTGTCTTCACCCGTCCAGTGCGGCCACGGCCCGTTGTCGCTGGTAAAGATGACCACTGTGCGGTCGTCTATTCGCAGTTCCTTGAGTTTGTCGAGGACCCGACCTACGTTCCAATCCAGTTCCTCCACCACATCGCCGTACAGGCCTCGCTTGCTCTTGCCCTTGAAATCCGCCGTTGCGGCCAGCGGAACATGGGGCATCGTGTGTGCCAGGTATATGAAGAACGGTTGTGAACTGTTTTCCTCGATGAACTTGAGTGTCTCGTCAGTATAACGTTTCGTCAGTTCGGCCACCGGAGCATTGCCGAGCAGTTTCTCGTTCCTGTAGATGGCCCCCTCGGCAGGACGCCCATAGAAATAATCGAACCCATGTTTGTTCGGTGTAACTCCTTTGGGAAATCCATCCGAAGAATGACCGTTCAGATCCCATTTGCCGACGCAGGCAGAGACATAGCCCGCTTGCTTGAGGACCTCGGGGATGAGAATCTCATCGGCGTGCACAAAGGGGTGATGGCGTTTGATATTCCCGTATTCCGCTACCCGCATAGGGTAGCATCCTGTCATGATCGCTGTCCTGGTGGGGCCGCAAACCGGTTGAGTGTAGAAACTGGTAAAGCGCATCCCTTCGGCAGCCATGTGGTCAATGTGAGGCGTCTCAATTTTGGGGGCGCCATAGCACCCCAAATCGGCATATCCCAAATCATCGGCAAGAATAAAAATGATGTTCGGCTTCTCTACGTGTCTGGCCGCCTTCTTTTCGATCGGGCTGACACATCCGGACACGTAGAGTCCGCCGGCGGTACCAGCAACTACTCTCAAGAAATCACGTCGTCTCATATCAGTTGGGATTTTCTACATAACATGGTATATCATTGCTCAACTGCTCCGCCGAGCCTTTTCTCTAATAGAATATCAAACCTGTCTATCAAAATCAAAATTTTCACCTTCATCAGTTCCCCCCACAGCCTTGAATGAAGAAGTCTGAAATAATCAAGGAGACATGTTCCAGGCTCGAACATCACCGAAGACGACGTTTGCGTTATGAGCCAGGAAGCCCACTTTGCCAGAGCCCGGCTTGTATACATAGGTCTGCATCAGCATATCGTCGATGTACAGCTCGAACATGCCCCGGCGCACCAGCAGTCGGAAGCGGTGCTCTTTGCCGTTCTCGATACCGGTGACTGTAGCGCAGCCTTTGCCGGTAACATCCTCGGACTGAAACTGCATCTTCCCCTCGGCGGTGGTTTGGAGCCTGCCGATGTGTGTTTCGCGGTCCTCGGGTTGCCCGATGCCCAACTGTATGGCCACCGACTTCCTGGGGCCTTCCTCGAAGACAAACCCGGCTGCAGGTTTCGCTTTGGAGGCTGTATCATTAGAGTCCCGTTGCGGTGCCGCTGGACGGGCCTTGATTCGCCCTTCGAGCACGACACCTTTATGCAAATCGAACGCGTCGTTCAGATACACGATCTCGTAATGGCTCTTCTTGCCCCGCGTGTTCAACTCGACCGTGTTCTTTTCCAGCGTCAGGGGCTTGCCTTTCAGCGCTTTGTTGCCTTTCCACCAGCCCAGCCGCAAGTGCCCATCCTTGTCCACAACAGGCTTTCGCAGTGGCAGCATCGAGGGCCTCCACTTGTCGGACGAAAAAGAAGCGTAGTTGCTGATCAGCAGTTCATCCTTGGCCCGCGCCCAGGCGGCCAACCACGTGACCGTCTTGCTCGTCGTGCCGCACAGGCGATAGGTCTCGATGTCAGGGCCAAAGGGCCCACGCGGACCGTCGCTGACCAGCGTGTACATCGAATACCCCTTGCTGACGTACTCGCCCGCACCTCCGATCAGGTAGTACTTGCCCCCGATGCGCTCGCAGCCGCCGTATTCTAGGTCTCTTTCTACTGTATCACCCCATTTCATTTTGGCCGGGGGCAGGATCTCCCAATCCGTACCGTTGGGCGACTGCATCATCCCTGGAGCACGGGGCAAGCCCGGTTTCGGCGTGGCCACCGCATACCCCCAATAACCTGCCTCAGGTGTGCCTTGCTTTTTGGGAATGATGTACATGTGGTCCCATCGGCCGCGCCGGTCGTACCATCTGGGGTCCGGGTGACTGCTGAAAAGATAATTCCACTGTTTCAGGTCGAGCGATTCGTAGAAGCGCAAAGTATCCTGTCCCTCCGGCCGCGCCACGCCATGGTCCATGATAAACTTATCACCGCATCGCGCGACAAAACACTTGAAGAACCTGCATTCCCTGGCGGATTCGCGTTCCTCGTTGACAATGCCTTCATCCTTCCAGTGCACGCCGTCCGTTGACGATGCCAGAAGGCAGTGTTTCGCTTTCAGACCCTCTTGACCCTCCTTATTATACATCATGAATGCGTAGTACTTCCCGTCATGCCAAATCACCGACGGGTCCCACATCGCGCCCTTTTCCGGACGATAGATCATCGCTTGCGCCGGTATAAACATCCCCAGAACTGCAAATGGAATGCTGTATAACGTAATATAATTGAGAATGGGGCGTCTTTGTCTCGACCCATTAATGGTACAGGTGAACTTACATTTCCCATTTATATTCTTAAACAACATGGTCTTCTCCATACGATATTAATAAGTCAATAAAATTCACCTTGAACTGACAGGGATTTCTTTGTGTCTGGGCCTTGACCCTGTTATCTTTTTGTCTTTGCGGTATAGTACTTGAGTTTTTGGTACCGTGCCTTGCCTTGTCGGGCATACAGGTACACATCGCCAGGTTTAATACCGGCGGCATATTGAGTTAAGACAAGTCTTTCATCGACATACAATTTAATAAGGTCGCCACAGACAATCACTCTTAAATTGTAAGCACCTTTCCTGACGATATTCGTCTCTCTCTTTTGTATTATTTTTTTATCCTTAAGGCGCTCGATTGACACGAGACCGTCGGGCTTAGTTGTACAGTCTATCTGGGCAAGCAAGAAAGGGTTTGGCCCATCTTTGCAGCTGAACGCGATGCCCCCAGCTTGGGCAGTACCTAAATCTACCATTGCCGTAATCATATACGTAGGGTCTTTTTGGGTCCATTCCTTGACTTTTATTAATTTGAATCCGCTTTCATCAGATGTAACATCTATCGAGGCCGCATCAACCGGAGCTATAAAGGCATCGTTTACCCCTTCCCAGTACATCGGGTCAAGCCCGTCTTCTGCACGTGGAATAAGTTTTTCCGGCCAGCTCAAACGGCCGCGGCCGGTACTGATTTCAGAGTGTGTGTAGAAAAGCAGACGCTCGCCGTTTCGTTCCACCGTTCGAGCGCTAATGCCCTGCCCTTTGTCCGTGCTTGACGTCAGCAATAAGTTATCTTTAACTTCCAAAAAGGGCCCTTGGGGACTATCGGCTTCAAAAACAATTGTCGCACAGGAGATGTCTTTATCCGCCCATCTGTCGGATTGACCATAAAAATCACCCGTCAAGGCAATCATATACCATTTTGGGCCGACCTTAAAAACGTCCGGCACTTCGAAACAGTTGAATCTATTGGGTGTGCATACCGGCTCTGCGATATCCCAGTCGACTAAATTATTAGAACGGCACAACACGATACATGCCGAATGAAATGCATCGTTAAAACCTTTGCGCCGCATTACAACATATCCAAGCCAACCGTGACCAGATGGGTCTTTGACTACAAGTATGTCGCGGCAGTCCGTACCTCTGCGAGCATGATGCTTAAAAGGCGCAGGCGGATCAGGATAAGTGTAGAATCGGTTCGGATCGGGTGAGAACAACGGGTTTTTGGGATGTTTCTTAAAGCCGATACCGTCAGTGGAAGTAGCAAGACAGATTGACTGCACGCCTCGTCGCTTGCCGTCTACCACGCCGCGCGTATTGCCGGTATAAAACAGATAGTACACACCTTCATGCTTTACCGCACAGCCCGTAAACAGGTCACCGTCATCATAGGAATTCTCTATGCCTCCTACTTTCTTCACATCGGTTCGAAATAGTGCCACCGGCTGTTCGGTCCATGCCAGCAGGTTCTTGCTCGTTGCGTGTCCTATCGTTGCATAGAACGTGGCCCTGTCCGTTGCGTCAACGTAATTTATGATTCTTTCTTTCTGCTGCCTAAAGTTTTCATCAACATTCTTATTCGGTCGTTTTACCTGCAGATGAAAAACATGTGTAGTATCACCATCCTGTAAGAACCACGTATCCCACACAAACAATCCATCAGGATGATAAAGAGACGGCTCAAAATATTTCTCTGAGCAAAGCCCTGTTTGAGCAAATAGCTCAACAACCGGTAGAGTCAGCAACAAAACGACTGCCATAATTTCATGAATTCTCATACTTTTTTCATACCTCTTTCTGAATTAAGTCAATCCTTCTGCAGGATAAATAAGAGGCTCTAACAAAACCCAGTTTGTCATTTCGAGCGAAGCCGAGAAATCTATTAGAATGGCTCCGCGAAGCGGCTCCTTGTATTCGAGTCGGGTTTTGTTAGAGTGCCTAAGTCAAATTATCCGGGATTTCCTATAAACATCGTATATCCTTGCTCATTTACGCCGCTGAGCCTGATTTTCGCTAATAAGAAACCTGTCTCGCAAAATCAAAATTTTCAACTTCATCTGGAAGACATTTCAGCCGCAATGACCGCAAAAACGAATTTGCCGGCTGATTATCGTTTCTTTAACTTAATAACCGTATCGATCGAAGTATCACCTGCAAATGAAAGCACTTTATCACTTGCCCCTGATGTCCATTGTTCCAAATGAACGACTATTCTTTCCAGGGAATCGGCAGGGAGTTTCTCAACTTTCAATCTCGCGGTCTTGCCACTATCATCTACCTTCAGAGTAAGATACAGTTTTCCAAACGGTGTAGCGACGCCATTTAACCTGGTAACCATATCTGCCTGGACCCATTCTTTCGGCAAACCTTCAAAAAGGTGCAGTTCATTATCGCGATCCAAAGCGAGCATATGTACCGTCAGCCGGATAAACTCAGCACTGGCCCAATTGTGCGGCATGTCGCCGACTTTTTTGTACCTGTGGCCCTTTAGTGATTGCTCTTCGCGCCATACCAACATAGGCGCGGCGTGATTGGCGAAGGCGTATAGTGATTGTGCCGCTTTGCGTCCGTTGCCCTGCCAGAGCCAGGCATGGCCGTAAAAGGAGGCGAAGTAATTCCAGATACCTGTCTTGTCCCAGCCGGTACCATAGACCATACCCTCTCGCTCAGTAGCTTCGAGCATCGCCATGTTGCCGGCGACCAACGCATCGTCGGCGGCAAAAATCTGGCCTGGATAGACGGCATGGCAGAAAGCCCATTGCCCCCTTTGCGGCAGGTCCCTGCCGTCCATGCGAACCGGTAAATACCTGTTGCCGTGCTCGTCGCTGCGCATATCACGCGCCGCGGCCCTGCGGAATGCCGCCATGAAGTCATCATATTCCTGCTGCCATAGCGCGGCCTGTTCAGTCTTTTCGAGCCATTGGGCAGCTTTAATAAACGCGCGTAGGCCCAACAGGTTCCAGTATGGATTGGTGTATTCGTAATGATTTCCGCCGATGCCGCCGTCAGGGAAGCCGGGGGGATTTAAGCCGTCGTCCAATGGTGAGTCATTCTCGTAGGTGCGTCGGCGAAGCCGCTTAATGAACTCGGCTATCCGCTCCAGATTAGGCCACATTGATTCCAGCCATGCCTTGTCCTGGGTAAGTTGCGCGTGGCGGACGCAGGTCCAAATGACAATGCCGTTTTCCTTATGATAATTCTTAATTACACGGATGCCGCCGTCCGGTTGCTGATATTTCATTTCGTAAGCTACACCACTGCGTGCCTGGTCTCCGGCACCGAGCATCGCTGCTGCCTCCAGAAGAAAGGCGCCATCCACTATCCAGAGGCCGCGATAGCAAGTCGGCCCAACCTGAAACGCCGGCAATCCATCCTTTATCTCGCGCGCTTGCCATATGTTGCGGATGGACGAATCAATCAACGCCTGAATTCCTGCGTCCGGCACCTGCACGCGACCATAAGGCAATCCGACTTTTTCCCAATATTCCACAGTTCGGTCACGACTCGCCAGCGCCTGTTCGACGGTAGCCGGTTCAAGCACAATTTTACCGCCACCGCTGTAGAGCATGAAGAATGTTTTTGTCTTCCCGGCCGGCACCGTCAGTGATTCGAGTTGAATGACGCGCTGTTTACCATCGTTCTGCGCAGCAGGGCCCAGCATCTTCAATGACGCGGTTATCGTTTCGTGATGGTTGATCACGACTTGCTGAGCGCTGATGCGAAAATCGAAATGTGTGCGGGTGTCCACTGTCAACTGAGGCTGGACGACCTGTGGCGTGGCGCTGGTGTTCTTGATATAGACAAGGATCATGTCATTGCGGGCTGCTCCTTCCGGCTTTGTCGGCGTAGTTGACTCTAACTTGTCCGTAACAGCAAACGCTTCCTGGGCAACTTCCAGCCCATTGGCCGTCAGATAAGTTCGCACAATGGGTACGCGCGGCGAATGCAGTTGTTGTTTTTTCCAAACCACGTCGTTAGCGATTCGGACGCCAATGCGCGTCCAGAAGCTGTCCGTCCCGCCCTTGATGCGGTGATAGTGATAAAGCAGCTCGCCGCTTTTATCGACCAGTGTTTTGTACTCATCATCCGGCAGGCAGATTGCCGTCTGCCATTCCGGCGGCATGTAACCAAAATCAACAAATAAACTGTCGTGATTGTTTTCATGTGCCGCAAAGGCAGGATTATTACCAAAATAAATCAGGCCAATGCAAGCTAACAACATGTAATTAAGCGTTAAAGTCACTCGTCTCATGGTTTTTTGAGTCCTTTTAGCTGACATTTTCCATATCAAACGCTCAGCTACGCCGCTAAGCCTCATTTCTAATAGAATATCAAACTTGTCGTTAAAGTTCAAACTTTCTGCCTGCTTAAGAAAACCTGATTATCAGACCCCTCAGGTGCGCCAAAGTGCGCCAGTTTTTTGCACAGGCTCTGTGGAGTAGCAAGCCTCGCTCTGTCCTCATAGACAACCGGTAAAGCCGTTCAGATCCGGACTTGAAAAGACTCTGCCGCGGGGATCTGTATCTCGGTGGCCTTGCCGTTTCTTCTTATTGTCAGGCGAAAGGCCTTTTCGCTTTGTATTCTCAACAGACGTTTGCCGTCTGAAGCAGCCTCTTCACAAACAAGCGAGACTGTGTTGCCGCCGAACCAAAATCGCTTGATACCGACGCGTTTGTCCGAATGTATGTTCCAGCAAATCAAATTACCGGGTGCATCGGCTTTTATGCCGATTGCATACTCAATCAAGAACGCAATCGGTCCAAGCCCGCTCCATCCGACGAAATCCTTTCTCGAAGGGCCGCCCCGTGAAACGCTTTGCGGTGCGTAGTTCTCCCAGATAGTTCCGGACTCTTTATAAACATCAACCACGCACGCCAGATGATTCATTGCAATCTCACGTGCCAGCCCGTCATACCCATAATTCTCCAGGCCCTGAATCACCATCTTCTCAGTAGGTGCCCAGACCGCCCCTCTCCAGTATCCGCCCTTGGGATTGAAAACCTCTTCATTTGCCGCTAATGTGGGAACGCGATGAACGGTCTTGAACGTATCAGGATCCACGAGTTCGTTAGTTAGCGCATCTGCGTGAGGCTTCGGTGCCACCTTCGCCAGCAGTGCCCAGAATGCCGCGATACTCTTTACCGGTGCGCGCTCGCCTTCCAGCGTAAGATCAAAATAGAACTGCCTGTAGCCGTCCCACATATGCTTATTAATCAATGCAGACAACTGTTCTGCTTCACTGTTGTATCGTTGTGCCTTTTTTGTCTCACCAAGTATTTCCGCTATTTGTGCCAAGTTTCGAGCGAACAAAACCATCTCGCAGGATATATCAATTCCCGTTCCACCGCCCTTTAGGTGAATGTTCCTTGGTGAATTATCCATGCTCGCCCAGTCGGTCATATACAAGCCGTTTCCCTGTCTGATATATTTCTGCAGCGCCTGATAATAGCGAACCAGTGGCTCCCAAACCAACTCCAATCGTTCCCTGTCAGCCGTATGCCGGTAGCTTTGCACCTCCGCCCAGGCCAGAATCGGATGATTCAGAGCATCCAAAGTAAGCTTGGGATTCGGTTTAGGAATGTCACGCCCTCTGTAGAGAACTTCATCCTCTTTCTCATCCGTGCTGTAGCCCCATCGCGTAAACAGCGGTTTGTCTTCCTTGTTGATCCACGGTTTCCATCCTTTTCCGGTCTTGCGGTCAATCTCTCGACAAATCTCCCCATCCTCATATTGCTTTGCATAGAAATTATCCAAAGTGCCTATCCCCGGCACATACGGATGAGCATAGTTGCAGAACATCGTCAGAAAACAACTGTCCCACAGAAAAATGTTCTGATTAAACGCCGCATCAATATACTGCGAAACAAATCCGCTCTCAGGACTCGGCTCATGGAAATTCTTAAACGCCAGATCCCACGCCTTCCAGTAACAGCTTACATAGTTCGGATCTTCATCATAAATCGGAGCCGGTAGTTTGTCCTTGGTATTCTCAAAAACCGGCAGAGGTTTTGGAACATACTTCTTCTTGGCAAAGTAAATCCCCTGTTCCGTCGAGGCACCATTGACCGAAATACCCGATAGCACCGCCATGATAATTACTCCCTTCGCGAACTTCCCCATAAAAGCAGATAAGTGTGTCATAAGATTTCACCCACGCAAATTCGTCCGTAACAAAAAGCAGTACACTAAGTCTCTTAACCGGGATTCCCATATAACATTGCATAGCCACGTAGCGTGCGATGTTTCGCACCACTTTAATTATATCTCAATATCAAATCCATCTAAGAATTAAATCTTTCTGACTGCTTTACGAAGGTTTATCGCCGAGAAAAGTAATAAGAACACAAATTTGGCAGCTGATTATCATTTATTTGACGTACCTTTGGCCTGCCCCCGTTTTTTGTGATGCGAAAAGTCTATCAGAACAAAAATGGACTCGTTCCGGGATAACAAACCGATGTGCCCAGCAGTTTAATCCGTTGACAACTTATTCTCCCAAACGGATCAAAATTGCTGAGGTTGACGTGTTTATTATGAGATATGATATCATTTGAATATGTCTTGGTGACAATTATTCATCCACCACTTCTATATCGTAGAAACGTATGTTTTCATTCTCGTTATCATGAGGCAAGGTTGTCGTAATCTAAAGTAGTGCCCGACATGGCTTTGCCGCTGAATGTGGCGGTAGGATTCTTACACTAACCGGACGCTTGGTACATAATACCTGATTGTGCTGAAAACGCTTCCGCTACAATGATAGACTGGCTCTCATAGTTTCGCAAATGGGCCAAAGAAGCTGGGAATCCTCCAACGAGGGGTATCACTTTCACAGTTGACCGGTAGCCGATATCGTTATCAGCAAGAAATATCTGGCAAGAATCCTTGGCCGTTGTTATAATGAGCAATGGTATCCCATATGAACATCGAGAAATTATGAAGTTGCCAGGATTCTCGGAAATAATTCGTAACATTTTGGAAGGTTTCGCGTCATATAATATGGTGATGCATTGGTCAGGACAGCAGCCGGGATGATTTATTTGCGCTGACTGCGGTTGATATGGTGTAAAAGAGAGGGAGTTGTGTATGCCGAAGGCGCTCGAAAAGAAACTTCGCGTGGTTCGTTTTCGCTGCAGCTTTAATCTGCTCCTTGAGCAAACGGGGCGGATTCTTGCCGCTGCCGGCATTACCGCCGTACTGGGGGTCCTTATCGAACGTCTGCTGGCCTTGAGCATTGTCAACTCATGGACTCTCTGGAGTTTTTCAGGTGTAGTAACTGCTCTGATTATTGCGCTGTGGGCGCTTAATCAACCCAGCCGGATGCAGGTATCGTTATTGCTTGACGAGCGGCTGAGACTGCACGAGCGTTTCAGTACGACATTGGCGATGGCGGAATCCGAGGACCCTTTCGCTCGTGCCGCCTGCGCCGAAGCGCGCCAGGTCGCTCAGCGTATTAAAGCCAAGGGCCATTTTCCAATCAAGGCTTCAAAGTGCTGGCTCTATGCTGCCGGTACATGGGTGATAGTCGGAATTTTAGTTTCGTTTATGCCGCAGAAAGACCTTCTCGGCTTCCTGAAGAAACAGCAGCAACAGCAGGAGCAGGCTCGCCAGGTTGAATCGGCTCAAAGGGACATTGAGCAGACGACCAGCACGGTTAAGCTGGCCGTAAGAGAGCTTGGGGACGCGGGATTGAACGCGGAAGTGGCCAAGCTCGCTGAAATGCCCGAGGGCGCCAAACCTGAAGCAGCAAAGCGTCAGACAATCCGCAAACTCAGTGACCTTTCCGATAAGCTCAAAAAGATGCAAGCTGGAATGCAGCTTGGCTCGGTTGAGCTGATGCAGCAGATGCTTAAGCAGCTGCGAGGCTCACAGAACGCCTTTTCGCAGGAATTGGGACTGGCCCTGGCCAAAGGCAATTTTGCCGACGCCTGCAGTCTCTTGAAGGAATTTCAGAAGCAGTTGGCTGAGGGCAAGCTTTCCGACGAGCAGCGAGAAGCCCTGACCCGGCAATTACAGGATTTGGCCAGACAACTTCAGGGATTGGCACAGAAAAATGAACAGCTTGAAAAGGAACTTGAGAAGCTGGGCCTGGATAAGAAGCTTGCCAGGCTGAGCGAGGGACAACTGCGAGAGGCCCTGCAAAAACAAGGTCTTAACGCTGAAAAGATTGAACAACTCCTGCAAAAGATGGCTGCGTGCCGCTCAGCCTGCAGCCGATGCTCCGGCGTAGGTGAAGCCATGGCAGCCTGCGGCACCGGGGTCGGCGGATTGTCGGGAGATGAATTGGCGGAAGTGACAGAGCAGTTGGACGAATTGGAAGCCCTTAAACAGCAGATGATGCTGACCCAGGCAAGCCTTGCCGAGATTGATCGTGCAATCGGCTGCCTTGGGGAAGGGATGGGTCAAGGCCTGGGCTGCCAGGAACCTTTCAGTGAAGGTTTGGCAAAAGGATATGGAGCCGGTACCGGAGCGCCGGGACGCGGATACGGGCCGCGCTCAATCAATGAAGACGGGCAGACATCCACGAAGAAGACACGCGTAGAAAACAAGGGTTCGGAGGGGCCTGTCGTCGCGAGCTGGTACTTCAAGGGGATGCAAGTTAAAGGTGAAGCAAAACGCGCCTTTGCCGAAGTCGTACAGGCTGGTCGTGACAGAGCCGCTGAGGCCATCGGTGAGAATGAAATCCCGCGCAAGTATGAAGAGTCGGTGAAGAAATACTTTGGCAGATTGGAACAGTCCGGCGATAAGTGAAAAGGCCGTCTTATCCCAAGTCATCGCAAGTTCGGTTTAGGAAGGTTTATGTATGCAAAAAGAAAGAAAGGTCCTTTTTGCCGGCATTTTCTTGACCGTTATAGTTCTTTGTCTTTTGGTTTTCCCTTCCTGCAAACGATTCCCAAGTCGAGACCAAAGAAAGGTTGTTCTCTATTGTTCTGTAGACCAGACAGTTGCTGAACCTATCATAGCTGAGTTCGAGAAGCGCAGCGGCGTCAAGGTGCTGGCTCGTTTCGATACAGAAGCCAGCAAAACAGTGGGTTTGGTTCAGCGAATAAGGGCTGAGGCCGCGTCACCAGTTGCGGATGTTTTCTGGTCGAGCGAAATCTTTCACACTATACGCCTTGCACGCCAGTCGCTGCTTGCCCCCTACAACAGTGCCCAAAGTAAGCATTGGCCGACGGGGTTTGTCGATGCGGATGCCAGATGGTATGGCTTTTCACTGCGAGTCAGGGTGATAGCCTACAACACTAAAAGGGTTTCCAGCAGTGATGCTCCGCGCTCACTTGAGGGCCTTCTTGAGGGCAAATGGAAGGGGCGAGTTGTGATGGCTGCACCTGAGTTCGGGACAACCGGCGGAGACGTAGCGAGTTGGTTTGCTCATTATGGTGGTGAGCAAGCGAGAAAGATACTGCAGTTGCTCAAGAATAACAAGATACGGCTGGTGGACGGTAACAGTACTGCGGTCAGGATGGTAGCTACAGGCCGGGCAGATGTTTGTCTTACGGACACCGATGACGTTTATGCTGCTCAGCGAAATGGTTGGCCGGTCGCGATGAATTATCTTGACCAGGGTGGCGATGGTGCGCTGGCGATACCCAACACGGCCGCTATTATAAAAGGCGGGCCGAATCCTGAAGAAGCCGGTGAGCTGATGGATTTCCTTCTCAGCGAACGTCTCGAGGAAATGCTGGCGCGGAGTGATTCGCGCAATTTTCCCATACGTCCATCATTAGCCGAACACCTGGGATTGCCTCCTGTGCCGAAGCTTCTGGATGTGGATTACGAGAAGATTGCCGAGCAGTTGCCGACAGCCATACAAACTGCAAGGGAGATCCTTCGTTGAATTGGGAAAGAATCTATACGAAGTCCCTGATAACAGGCTCTTTGGCATTATGGGCTGTTGTAATTTTTATACCTCTCGCAGTTCTTTTTACTCAAGCGATAATCCCGCCGGTGAGAGGCGTTCTGCGAACTGCCGGCGAATTTGAAGGAAGCGGGCGGCTCTTTGGATTGATGTTTGACTCTTTTGGTTTGGCTGCGGTTATTGCAGCGGTATCTGTTCTGCTTGGTTACATTCCCGGCCGACTGCTTGGAACATCCCGCAGAGGTAAGGACCTGCTGCTGTTGTTGCTGCTGATGCCTCTGGTTTTGCCGCGATATGTTCTCTACTATGCGTGGACGTTGCTGTTAAGTCCGACGACCCGACTTGGCAGGTACCTGTCCGGCAATCCCGAACTTGCACGATTTGTCGGAACCATGACATCTTCGACGGTGTTGGTTCTGTGGTATTGGCCTCTGGCAGGGCTGTTGCTTGCTCACGGATGGCGGAGTATAGACCGGCAAATCCGGGACTGTGCACGTCTTGATGCGGGTACCTTTGAGATATTTAGAAAGGTAACGTTACCATTGCTGGCCCGCTCCGTATTGCTGGCCTTTGGAGTGTGCCTGGTCTTGTCGCTGTCGGAGTTTGCAACTTTTAACCTTGCCGGCATTCGGACCATAGGTACTGAGCTGGCGGTTCTATATGAACTGACAGGTTCGGAAAGCTGCCTAATCAGGGCGGCCTGGCCGGTAACGATAGCGGCCCTCGTTCTGGCAATCGCTCTGGGAAAAAAAACACAATCGTGGGGCTCATCTTCACCTGGCCTGGCTGCGGTTGAATTCAAGCCGCGCCGATGGCAACTTGGTATTTTGTCGGCCCTGATTGCAGTTTCGCTGTTAGTGCCCGTAGCACTGCTCATTGGTAATGTCACCAACGCGCAGGCATTTAAAGCGTTCTTCAAGCTTCATCTTGACGAATTGGCCTGGTCATTGGCCATAGCAGTAGCTACTGCCGGGATGACTTACTTGATTGCTTTCGGGGTCTTGTTCTTAGAGAGGTTCGGAAGAACCGGTCGCATATTATCATCAGTGGAACGGACAGCGATATTTCTTGCGATGTTTATTCCGGCCTCACTTGTAGCAGTATCTATGCTGAAGATTCTGGCTGTTTGCAATTTCCCAATCTCATTTCGTCAGGGCTGGTATATAGTCTCAGCGGGTCAGGCGGCACGGTTCACCGGTGTCGCTCTGATTTTGCTTACTTTAACACGAACATCTCAACAGAAGCGCCTGTCTGAGATGGCCTCGATGGATGGTGCATCGTGGTTAAAGGCATGGTGGCACGTGCATTTGCCGCGCAGCTGGCGACTTTTTGCAGGCGCTTTTCTTTTGATATTGATGTTTAGTATGACGGAGTTGTCGGCTACTATGGTGCTATTACCGGCAGGTCTGCCCAACTTTGCTCAGCGATTGCTCAATCAGATGCACTATGCCCGGGACCAGCAGGTTATTGCTTCCTGCCTGATACTGATTTGCCTGTTCTTGACGCTGGCCGGCGTTTTGGTGCTGCTGTTGCGCGGCATAAGGACATTTCGTTATGCGGCAGCAGTAATGCTGTGTACCGTGATGCTTACCTTGACTGGATGTGATAGTAAAGCTGGCGCTGTCGCAGAACCAAAGGTAATCGATTCTTTTGGACAAACCGGGCGGGGACAGGGAGAGTTTATTTATCCACGGGCCGTCGATATCGCCTCTGACGGTTCGCTTTTTGTTGTTGACAAAACCGGCCGGATCCAGCGTTTAACCGCAAAGGGAAAGTTTTTGGCTGTGTTTGAGATGCCCCTCATCGAGACAGGCAAACCTACGGGCGTTAGCTTTGCTCCAAACGGTAACCTTTACGTCGCCGATACACATTATCATCGCGTGCTTGTCTTCTCTCCGGAGGGGGATATCGTCGGGCAGTTCGGCAAATTCGGACAGGACGGAGGCTGCTTCATTTATCCAACGGATGTTGCGTTCTCCGGAGAGGGCAGAATCTTTGTCAGTGAATACGGCGGCAATGACAGAATCAGTGTCTTTAGCGACGAGGGAGATTTTCTGTATTGTTTCGGCACGCCCGGTAACAACCAGGGCCAATTATCTCGCCCCTCGGCTCTTTGTGTGGACCGCTCGCGCAAACGCCTTTATGTGGCCGATGCCTGCAACCATCGCATAGCTGTTTACAATTTTGACGGGAAGCTGCTGCGGTACATCAGCTCCATCGGTCGCGAACCCGGCCGGCTTCGGTACCCCTACGACCTGTCACTTTTGCCTGACGGGAATCTCGTCGTCTGCGAGTACGGAAATAACCGTCTGCAGATATTCAGTCCTGACGGTCGAAGTGTCGCTGTTTACGGTGGTCCTGGGCGCAGCCTGGGAAAATTGGCTTATCCGTGGGGTCTGGCTATTGATAACAGAGGGCGTGCTTTCGTTGTTGACGCCGGTAATAATCGGATACAGGTATGGCAGCTATGACCGCAACATATAGTTTCTACTTTGGTCAGCCCTGGTGGCTGGTGGCGTGTGTTCTGGTGGTGCCGATTATATGGTTCGCTCGGCGTCATCTTGCGGCTCTGAGCCCGACTCGTCGGATGCTTGCTATTATCCTGCGTTGTATAACTGTAATCATCCTGGTTGCCTTGCTGGCCAGGCTCACGCGAACAAGGAAGAATGAGCAGCTTACCCTGATAGCCGTGATTGACCGCAGCCAATCCATTCCTGCAAGACTTCAGCAGGCGAGCCTGGATTATCTTTCCAAGGCTTTGGTCAGCAAGCCTGCAAGTGACCAGTTGGCCGTTGTGGATATTGCTGAGGCGGCCAGTATCTCCAAGCTGCCCTCTGGTGACATCGCCATCCGTCAACGAAATACGACTCTCAGAGGTGAGCAGACCAGGCTGGCGGACGGCGTTCAAATGGCCATGGCTATCGCGCCGCCGAATACTGCTGTCAGGATATTACTCATCAGCGAAGGGAACGAGACCGCCGGTGACGTGAAAGAAACCGCGCGAATTGCCGCTATCAACCGAATCCCTATTGATGTGTTGCCCCTTCGCTATGAGTATGACCGGGAAGTTATCTTCAAACGCCTTGCCGCGCCGACAAAGGCAAGAAGCGGCGAAACGATTTCTCTGCGATTCATTCTCAACAGCACCACAGGGACCAGCGGCAGATTGTTCCTGAACCTCAATGGCAAACCTGTCGACCTTGCCCCCGACTCGGCGGAAATTGCCGCGGCTGTGGATTTGAGACCGGGCACTAACGTTAAGACCATATCCCTGCCGGTCGGCACCAGAGGCGTGCATGAGTTTGAGGCTGTTTTTGTCCCCGACGACCCCGGTCAGGACAAGGTCCCCCAAAACAATCGTGCCAGTGCAATGACATTTGTTGCCGGACCCGGTCACGTCCTGGTGGTCGATGGGGACGGCACCAGCGGCCTGGTGTTGAAAAGGGTCCTGGAAAATAGCGATATCGATGCCAGGTATTGTCCTGCGGCTGAGCTTCCGGATAACCTGGCAAGATTGATGGATAGTGATGCTGTCATTCTGGTCAATACCGACTGCAGCAGCTTTAGTTATCAGCAGCAGGAAATGCTCTGCCGCTACGTTGCCGACCTTGGCGGAGGGCTGGTCATGGCAGGCGGACCTCAGTCCTTTGGCGCCGGTGGATGGATAGGTTCACCAGTGGCTGAAATACTTCCGGTAGATTTGGACCCACCTCAGAAAAAGGAACTGCCAAAGGGCGCTTTGATAATGATTATGCACTCCTGTGAGATGCCGCAGGGCAACCTTTGGGGTGAAAGAATAGCTATTGCGGCGGTAAAGACTTTAAGCCGACTGGATTTGGTTGGCATTCTGGCTTACAACTGGCAGGGGACAGGCGACTGGGTGTTTCCATTGTCCAAGGTTGGTGACAAACAGGCGGTTATTTCCGCCGTCAAGCAGATGCAAGTTGGCGACATGCCCGACCTTGGCGCCCACCTGCAGGCCGCTTATGACAAACTCAAGAGTTGTGATGCGGCTCAGAAGCACGTCATAATCATCAGCGATGGCGACCCTCAGCCGCCCACCACCCAATTACTCAATCAAATCAAACAGGCCGGGATTACCTGTACCGGCGTTGCCGTCTTTCCTCATTCTCCCGCCGATGTGCAGAGTCTGCTCCGCGTTGCAAAGGCCACGGGCGGGAGATTCTACAATGTCAAGGACCCCCAAACATTACCTCAGATATTTATCAAAGAGGCACAGGTTGTCCGCCGCAGCCTGATAATCGAGGAAACTTTCTCTCCCCAGCTTGTTTATTCCCTCAGCGAGATTACAAAGGGCTTGTCCAGTCCACTGCCCAATCTTGACGGTTACGTACTGACTGGTCCGAAAGGTGGCCTGAACCAAGTTGTCCTGACCAGTCATCAGGCCGACCCGATACTTGCCACATGTCAGTCCGGACTCGGTCGATGCGTAGCTTTCACCAGCTCAGTGGACAGCCGATGGGCATCGAGCTGGCTTGCGTGGGCCGGTAGTGAAAGATTCTGGGAGCAAACGGTTCGCTGGGCAGCTAAACCCGCACAGTCATCCGATTGCGAAGTCTTGGTGGACGTGCAGGGCCGCCAGGTTAATATCAATGTTGAAGCGATTGATGCCAAGGGCAAATTTATGCAGCTGGCGCATATTGACGCGCAGGTAATAGAACCGGATATGTCGACCCGCCTACTTGAGCTCACGCAAGTCGGACCTGGCCAGTTCCAAGGGCAGTTCCAGGCCGCCGCCTCAGGCAGCTACGTGGTAAACTTGCGCTACAGAAAGCTTGGTGAAGATACAAAGACGCATTTTACACAAACACCGGTGACGGTCCCCTTCGCACCCGAGTTTCGGGACCTTTCCGACAATACTGCTTTGCTGACGGAAGTAAGCAGAATCACCGGCGGTCGAGTTCTGAGCTCCGACCCTAATCAAGCCGAACTTTTTGATTATGCCGGGTTAAAATTCCCTGAAACGCAACTGCCGGTGACCCGGCTGTTGATGCTGATTTGGCTGGCGGTTTTCCTCCTGGACGTGGCCGTTCGGAGAATCGCGCTCGATATTCGAGCTGTGGCCCGACGGATTGCCCTTTTCGTGCGCCACCCCTTAGCCGAACGCAAGACAGATAAGACCATTGAGCGGCTTCGACTCACCAGAAAGAGAATTCACGAACAGCTTACTTCTGATGCTGCCAGACGGTATGAAGCTGATGAACGGTACGTGGGCGATTTACCCACAGCCCAGGCTCCGCCGCAAGCTGGGCCCGCGACCGAAGGGCCCCGTAAGAAGACCGAGCCCAAAAAGGTGGAAACAGACGACGATCAGTCGCACATCCAACAATTGCTCAGGGCAAAACGAAAAGCTGCTGGTCGACGAGAGGACAATGAAATGAAAAATAGTGAATAGTTGCTTAGGAGATATTTGAAATGTCAGAGACAGAAAAAGATGTTGAAAGACAGTGCCGTGAATTTCGCCAGATGTTCGAGTCACTGCGTCGCGAGATTGGCAAAGTCATTGTGGGACACGAAGGCATAGTGGACAATGTGCTGATCAGTCTATTCTGCGGCGGGCATGTTCTGCTTGAGGGGGTGCCCGGCCTGGGCAAGACGCTTTTGGTGCGCACGCTCAGTGCCGCTCTTACACTTGAGTTTCGGCGCATCCAGTTTACACCTGATTTGATGCCGGCAGACATTATTGGCACTAACATTATTATGGAAGACCGAACCACCGGCAAGCGCCAATTCCAGTTCCAGCGGGGTCCGATTTTTGGACAGGTCATTCTGGCCGATGAAATCAATCGCGCCACTCCCAAAACTCAATCCGCAATGCTCGAAGCAATGCAGGAACACTCGGTGACCACCGGCGGACAAATTCACAAGCTGCCCGAGCCGTTCATAGTTCTGGCCACTCAAAATCCCATCGAGCAGGAAGGAACCTATCCTCTGCCGGAAGCGCAGTTGGACCGATTTTTCTTCAAAGTGCTTGTTCCGTACAGTAACCGCGAGGAACTTGGTATGATACTTGACCGCACCACGACAGCAAAGAGTCCGCAAGCCAAAGCAATTATTGGCACGGAGCAGATAATTGCTTCGCAGGAACTGGTAAAGCGTGTTGCCGTTGCCGCTCATGTTCAGGACTATGCCATTCGCCTTGTATTGGCGACGCATCCCGATGGGGAATACGCCTCTGAAATAACCAACCGATTCATTCGGTATGGCTCTTCACCCCGCGGTGTTCAGGCACTGGTCCTGTCAGCCAAGGTCCGCGCCATGCTCGATGAGCGCTATCACATCAGTTTCTCGGATGTCAATGACTCCGTGCTGCCGGCCCTGCGTCACCGTATCCTGTTGAACTTCGAAGGTCAGGCTGAGGGCATACAAAACGACGATATACTCAACCAAATCTTACAGGATACGCCTAAGACCCTTGAGAAAAACATTAACGTACCATAGAAGGCGCTATGTCACTATGAACCGAAGAGAAACAAAGACTTACCAAAGACGTTTGACGGAGCTACTGGACCCTGATTTCATGGCTCGTTTGGACTCACTTGATGTCCTCAGCCGCAAAATCCTGCAGGGTAAACTTCAGGGCGAACGCCGTTCAAAGCGCCGCGGTCAGAGCGTAGAATTCGCGGACCATCGCCCTTATGTCGTCGGTGACGACCTTCGTTTCGTGGACTGGAACATCTACGGACGTCTGGAGCAACTATTTCTGAAGCTCTTCCTCGAAGAGCAGGACCTGACCATCCATCTGGCAATCGATGTCAGTGCCTCACTTGGTCTGGGAGAGCCTGCCAAGGAACTTTTCGTCAAGAAACTGACCGCTGCTTTGGGATATGTCAGCCTGGTCAACAACAATCGTGTAACCATCAGCTCCTTTTCGGACGGCCTGAAAGGTCAACTGGCAAACATGCGAGGACGCAACTATCTATCTGCCATGACGGAATTTCTCTTAACCGCTGATTGCGAGGGGCCTACACATTTCGACAGCGCGTGCCGGCAGCTTGTCGCCGGACGAATCGGCTCCGGAATTATGATTGTGTTGTCTGACTTTTTGTTTAAGGAGGGTTTTGACGCCGGCCTGCGCCGCCTAATCGGGCGGCAGTACGACCTGTATGTTATACAGGTTTTGTCTCCACAGGAACTGACGCCTGAACTTTCCGGCGATTTGAAGCTTGTGGATATTGAAGATGCCGATGCCGCCGAGATTACTATAAGTACTGCGCTGGTGAAATATTACAAGCGAAACCTTACCGCCTATTGTAATGAGCTAAAAGACTTCTGCAGGCGTCGCGGAGCCATATATGTTCTGGCCAACAGTGCCGACTCGGTGGAATCGCTGACGCTGAACTATCTGCGGCGGATACATCTGCTGCGTTAGTTTTTTACAGGGATTTGCTTATGGAATGGCTTACACCGTTGACCGGTCTTTATGCAGCGGCAGCAACTGTCCCGCTGCTGCTGCTGCTGTATTTCCTGAAGCTCAAACGTCGTGAACAGATTATCTCGAGTACCCTGCTGTGGAAACGAGCTGTGCAGGACCTGCAGGTCAACGCTCCTTTTCAAAAGATAAGACGAAATATTCTGCTTCTGCTGCAACTTTTAATGTTGCTGGCTATTTTACTTGCGCTGGCCGGGCCGATACTGTCGCTGACTTCAGGTCCGGCCCGGCGGTTCGTGTTGCTGATAGACCGGTCCGCGAGTATGAATGCCGCCGACGTTGAGCCAACGCGTCTGGATGCCGCCAAAAAAGAGGCGGGCAAGTTTATCGACTCTCTGCGAAGCAAGGCTTTTTTTTCTCTGAAAGATGAATCCGACCAGGTAATGGTTATTGCCTTCGACGACCATGCCAAAGTAATGTGCAACTTCACCTCTGACAAACACCAGTTGCGCTCTGCCGTGGAGGCTATAACCGGCGGTGACGGTGGTTCCTCTTTGGCTGAAGCGGTCACGGTCGCCCGCGCATTTGCTCAGTCACCCGGCACAGAAGCCAACAATCGAAGCGCCGAGAACCCAGCGCAACTTGTACTATTCAGTGATGGGAGAATTCGCGATACGGACCAGGTTGTAGTCAGCCGTGATGAATTGGTTTTCAACTGCATAGGAGAATCTCAGCAGAACATCGGCGTGACCGCTATGCAGGCCCGCAGATCTTACGAAAACCCTGATGAAATAAACGTTTTCGCCACGATAGCCAATTACGGTACTGAGCAAGCAGCCTGTGATGTGCAGCTTAGCATAAACAATAATGTCAGAGCGATAAAGAAAGTGACCATTCCGCCGCAAAAGACCGATGACGTCTCAGCGACTGCTCGGCCGGGCAAAGTATCAGTCGATTTTTCCTTGTCTTATGCCGGGGCTGGAGTACTTGAGGTAAGGCAGTTACAGCCTGATGCGCTGCGGTGCGATGATGCCGCCTGGTCGATTTTGTCGCCTCCCAAAAGACTGGCAGTTCTTCTTGTAACCAGAGGTAACATAGTGCTCGAGTCGGCGCTGCAAGCCTGTCCGCTTGCTAAACTGGAGTCGTGTTCTCCCGATGAATTCGACGCAATGGACATCGGCGTCCTCAGCGTTGAGCAGTCCTACGATGTTATAGTATTAGATAAGCATATACCGGCTGAGCTGCCGCGGTGCCGCTATTTGGTCTTTGGTCATCCGCCAAATGGCATCGACGTAGCCGTTCCCGAGCAACTGGAAAACCAGGTCATAGTGGATTGGCGACCGAGGCACCCCGTGTTGAAATATGTAAATATGATGAACGTTTTTTCTGCGAGGTGTTATAGAATGGTCCTGCCTCGCGATGGTGAAGTGCTGGCAGAGTTTAATGAAACACCCGCCCTGGCGCTGGTCCGACGACGCGGCAGCGTCTTTTTGCTCGCAGGATTTGATGTCCTGGAAAGCAATTGGCCGTTTGAACCAAGCTTTGTCCTGTTCTGTTATAATGCTGCCGCTTTCCTCGGCATGCAGGCCGGACAGGAGCAAAGAGCCGAACTCGAGGTCGGCGAACCTATTATTGTCGAGGGTCTTTCACCTGATACAGCCGCCGAGATCAGCGGACCGGGATTCTCCGGCAGAGAAATCAAAGCCAATCCCGCCGGCTCTATTCGTTTGCCCGGTACCGACAAGGTTGGCGTTTACAGCTTGAAGGTCCCGGACCAAGCGCTTAAACTTTTCGCTGTCAATCTCCTCGATTCAGATGAAAGCAATATCGAACCGATGCGGGAAATTGTCCTCTCAGGTGAGTCTGTGCAGGCTCAAGAGAGCTCTTTGGGGCTCTCGAATATGCCGCTATGGCCGTTTCTTGTGGGAATAGCTTTAATACTTGCGTGTCTGGAATGGTTAGTATATAATTCTAAGGTCAGAATTTGATACATAAGTTCTTCGTATAGCGGGAGTCGGAGATGTTACGTGTTCGCTTAATTCTGTCAGTTTTTCTGATATTTTCCCTCACAGGCCCGTTGTTGGCTGACTCAGCTTTCAACGTTGACTGCTTTCTCGGCTGGGGCGGCTGCTATCGCCCGATGGAATGGGCTCCTGTGGAAATTAGTGTCAGCAGCACTCTTACTGAGCCCTTCGCAGGGTCATTGACTATATCGGCCCAGCAGGATGGTCTGAACACGTTGAGCATTGCCCATACTTTCGTGCTGACACCTGATGTGCCATTGTATATACCGTTAGTAACAAAGCTGGCTTTTGCAGCCGATAAGTGCAAGCTCAGAATCGTTGACGAGCGCGGGCGAACACGCTGGCGCTATGACTTTGAACTTTGGAATTTTTCTACCAGAAGCCGCGCGCTGACCGCCGTTGGTGAAAGTGACCTTCTCATCGGTCTTGTTGGCCGCCGAAAGTTCGGCTTATTGCGGTTGCCCCAACAATCCATCTGCGAATCCGACAGGGGCAGGGGGAAGGTATATCTTAAAGACAAAATCGCACGAATGGTTCCCTGGGACTGGACAGGCTTTGTTTGCCTTGACCTGCTCATCCTCTATGACCCTGATTGGAGCCTGTTTAAGCAGAATCAATTGAATGCGATTGTGCAGTGGGTTTCAAATGGAGGCAGGTTACTGCTGGTCCTCGGAAGTCGACCGCTGGACAGCGGCAATCCAATTACCCAAATGCTGCCTTTTGAGGTTCAGCAGGCAAGGCAGACTGCCATTGCTCCGAAGACGCTGAGAAAATGGAAATTGGACCCTGCTGAACGGGAAGATGTCGTCTGTTGGGCACTAAAACCCAAACCCGATGCCTGCTTCTACCAGACCGACGGCGTGCAGGCGGAAGGATGCCTTTTTGGTACAGGGTACGTTGGCTTTGGCCGCGTCGGTGTATTGGCGTTTGACCCTTCAACTATGACCGATAAGCAAAAATCAAATTCCACCCGATTCTGGGTAAGCCGCATAGCAGCAATTTTAGAGGATGCTTACAAACCAAGCGAGTTCGGAACAAAAGAAAGAAGGCGGAAGGGCCGGAGGCGGTCAGGCAGAGAGGTCTATCGTGGACTCAGCTCAAGACGCAGTATTGAGCTGGCGGAAAATGCCGAAGGAAATCCTGCCGAACCCAGCAATGAACATATGTACAATATTGGCCCCGCTCAGGCTGGAAATAACGCGGTGATGGAATACTTGTACAGTATTTCTGAGTTGCGGCCTTTGAGTATTTGGTGGGTGATAGTCCTGCTGGTGCTTCTGGCGGTTCTGCTGGGACCGGTGGACTACAAGGTTCTCAAACGCATTGGCCGTCTGCCGTTGACCTGGGTCACTTGTTCTCTTTGGATTGTTCTTTTTTCCGTGGGCGCCTATTATGGTGTTCAGGCACTTCGCAGTGGTAAGATGCAACTGCGAGTAGTTTCAGTTCTCGATGGAATTGAGGGTTCCGATTATGCGTGGTCCACGGCGTACTGCGGGCTGTTTGCGCCTTACAGCGACGCTTATCAGCTCAAGGGCCTCGGCGAGCGTCAATGGTGGTCAGGCATTGCTCCTGTCCAAGAACACGTTTATGCTTACGGTCGGCAAATCGGCAGCAGAAATATTTATTGTTTCCAGCACGATGGAGGGAGCCTGCCGTACTCGCTGCCTATAAACATATGGACTATGCAGTGTCTGCTCAACGAATCGCCGCTGCAGCAGCTGCCCATAAGTGCAGAGATGCAACCGCGAGGCGACGAGCTCATCCTGAGCATAACGAACCTGTCAGAGAATCCAATTACAGAAGGCTATGTCCTGCTCGATAACAATCAGGCTTTGGTTTTTGGCTCTGTCGGCGCCGGCTCAACAAGAGAATTCTCCGGTAAGCCAAAACGGTGCGAAGGCTGGGACTATGACATGAGCCGGTATGTCGGCGGAAGATATTACTACAACGAGCACGGCCGTCAACCGGAGTTTAAGAATGAAACGGCTTATTCGGCTCAGGGATGTTTGCAGCGAACTCAGACCATCAGGGCTTATCTTGCCTATGGGGCTGCAGTAGTTTGTGCTGAGTTCGACCAGGCTCCTGTATCGTTTGGCGTAAAGGCTCGCTCGTGCGATTATAATCACATTCAATTGGTTCGACTGGTTGTTTTCCCAAACCCGGGATAGAGGAAGTATACAATGATTGAAACAAAAGGTCTGACTAAGAACTATGGTAATTTAGCTGCCCTGGTCGATCTCGACCTTAAAATTAACGATGGTGATATTTTCGGCTTCATTGGTCCGAATGGCGCTGGAAAGACCACTACTATGCGTATCCTGGCAACTCTTTTGGAACCGACGCGGGGCCAGGCTTTCATCGAAGGTCTGGACGTCACTAAAAATGGCAAAAAGGTTCGCAGCGTGATTGGGTACATGCCGGATTTCATGGGCGTCTATGATGACCTGAAGGCGTTTGAGTATCTTGAGTTTTTTGCCGCCGCCTTCGGTATAGAACGCAAAAAAAGAAAATCTATCGTCGAAGGTGTGCTCGAGCTGACCGACTTGCGGTCTAAGCTAAATGTCAGTGTGGACAGCCTGTCGCGGGGCATGCAGCAGCGTCTGGGGGTGGCTCGTGTGCTTATTCACGACCCCAAAGTGCTTATCCTGGATGAACCTGCCAGCGGACTCGACCCGCGCGCGCGAATAGAAATCAGGGAGCTGCTTCGTGAACTTAAACGGATGGGAAAAACTATTATGATTTCAAGCCATATTCTCAGCGAGCTGGAGGAGATTTGCGATCGTGTCGGCATCATTGAGCACGGCCGGCTGGTCTTTAGCGGCACGATGGAGGAAATTCGACAGCGAATGGGTGTTCAAAGTAAGGTTCGCGTGCGGGTGGGCGGTGCTCGGGAAAGAGCAGTTGAACTACTCTCAGGCCTGCCTCAGATTCAGGAGGTCAAAGTCACAGGCGCTTATATTGCCGTCACTTTTCAAGATGAGCAAAATACCGAAGGTCTGATTGCCCGGACGTTAGTCCACGGAGATATAGATATTGTTTCCATAGAGCCTGAACAGGTCAAACTCGATGATGCTTTTCTGCGCTTGACAAAAGGCATCGTTCACTAAATCAGAAGACTGAATCAGGTAGATATAACCGCAGATGAGAGCAGGATAAGAGACAGTTATGGCCACGACATTAATCAACTCTGTTTCAAAAGTTATGAACCCCGCCTGGATCACAGGGCCAATCTTTGATAAGGAGCTGCGAGTCTCCAGCCGCAGAAGGAGGAACTATTGGCTACGATTTGCCTATATGGCGGTCTTGACACTTTTTGTTGTGATGGTATGGCTCAGCGCGGTTGAAATGCAGGGGATGTTTAGCGCGGCATATCGGGTCTCCCGAATGTCAATGGCGGGAATACAGATTACAGGCGCCATAGTAGGTTTTCAATTCGCAGCTACTCAGCTTATCGCCGTGATTATGCTCAGCACATCCATCAGCGACGAAATCTACAACCGCACCCTTGGTTTACTGATGACGACTCCCATCAACAGTTTTCAAATCGTTATGGGAAAACTGTTCAGCAAATTGCTCCAGTTAGTGTTGCTGCTGGCGATTAGTTTGCCGCTGCTGGCCATTGTCCGTGTCTTCGGCGGCGTGCCCTGGGGATTTGTCATATCCAGCCTTTGCATTACTCTCACGGCCGTCATTTTCGCCGGCTCACTGAGCCTGTACTTTTCTATCGGCGGTCGGCGTGCCTACGCCGTCATCCTCAAAGCCCTTTTTACTCTCGGCGTTCTTTATTTATTCATTCCGGCGATGGCGGCCTTACTATTGCGGCCCTGGCTGTCTAGCGGCATCAGTCCTGGTTGGGAGAAGATAGCCTCAGCCGCCCTTACGCTTCCGAATCCTCTGGTTACTATGCAATTCAATACCATGATGATGTACTCTCCACGAGGGGTAGGCGGCGTGCCCTTCTTCTCCTGGCCGCTTCATTGTGGGTTTATGCTGGGCGCCTCGGCCGCGTTGCTGGCATGGTCGATGAAGGTTGTGCGCAAAGTTGCCCTGCGTCAGGCTACCGGCCAACTTGACCCCATCGCCAAACGCAAGCGCGGTCGAAAACAAGCAAAGCCGTCTCTCGGGGCCGCTGAGCCGGGAGAGCTGGGCGGACGTATCAGACCTGTAAGAGGCTCGCCCGTCATCTGGAAAGAGCTGAGAGCACCATTGATTCAAGGTGGTAAGATAAAAAGTATGATTGGCCTTGTACTTACTATTATTGCTCTGCTGATAACCTATGCTGTAAGTATGAGGGAAGACGTGCTGGATGAGGATTTTGCTCATATTGTATACATTTTGATTTTCGTTATTATGGGATTGATTACTAATGCGGTTCTTTCGGCCACCACCATCACGTCTGAGAAAGAAGCACGCTCCTGGCCTATTCTGTTGGCCACTTCCCTGGATGACTGGCAAATCCTTCTGGGAAAAGCTGTCGGAGTATTCCGCAGGTGTCTTCCTATCTGGCTTTTTCTGGCCGGCCACCTTGTTCTTTTTGTTTCGGTAAGATATATTCATCCCATCGCTATAGTTCATTTGGCTATGCTGGTTGCCTGGATTGTGGTATTTCTTTCCGGTTCCGGTCTCTATTTCAGCGCGCGTTTGAAACGGACCACGTCCGCTGTAGTTGCTAATTTTTGCCTTGCCTTGGCTCTCTGGGCCATTATCCCTATGTTGCTGGGACTTGCATCGGAGATTACCCGCGAATCTGACGTCCTTGAGGCGTACGTATCGACCAATCCAGTAGTACAGGCGATTGTTATTATGGAAGGAGCTGGCGGCAGTGAAAACGCCTGGAGTAATATATCCGACCTCGACTATGACTGGCCCCACGATTATGATGATTCCTGGCTTGACTGGGACAAAGCCGGAGGCACAAGTGCCTTTTTGCTGATTACCATGCTTGCTTACATATCCTTCGGTTTTCTCTTTGCTTGGCGGGCCAAGTGCAGATTTCGACGCAATATCTTTTGATTCCTGCCTTGAGGTCAGACTTATGGCTCGAGTCTTATTGGAAAATGTCAGCAAGGTTTTTGACGGCAAAGTTGTCGCGGTTTCCGGTTTTAGTCTGGAGGTTGCCGACAACAAGTTTATGGTGATTGTTGGGCCCAGCGGTTCGGGCAAAACCACAACCTTAAGGATGATTGCCGGCCTGGAAAAACCGACCTCCGGGAATATCTACATCGCAGATACCCTGGTCAATAATGTTCCTCCGAAAGACCGCGATGTCGCCATGGTGTTCCAGGACTACGCCCTGTATCCACATATGACCGTGTTTGCAAACATGGCTTTTGCCCTTAGAATGCGAAAGGTCCCCAAGGCGCAAATCAGCAAGCGAGTAGAAGATGCCGCCAAATTACTTGGCATCGAGCACCTGATGAATCGAAAACCCAGAACCCTCTCCGGCGGCCAGAGGCAGCGCGTCGCCGTCGGCAAAGCAATTGTCCGCAATCCCAGTGCATTCCTATTCGATGAGCCCTTCAGCAACCTCGATGCCAAATTGCGCTTAGCTGTCAGGACAGAGCTGAAAGCCCTGCACCGCAAGTTACAGGCAACGTCTATCTATGTCACACATGACCAGGCCGAAGCCATAACCCTCGGCGACCGCATCTGTGTGATCCATAACGGCATGATACAGCAGGTAGCTGCACCTATGGAAATATATGAACGGCCGGTAAACAGGTTCGTTGCCGGCTTTTTTGGCATGCCGCCGATGAACTTTCTTGATGGAACCATTCAATATAAGAACGATAGGTGCTGTTTCACCAGCAGCAACAACGCAATTTTGTTACCGTTGCGGCTGAAAAATACCTTAGCCAACTATAAAGGCCAGCGTGTGGTTTTTGGCATAAGGCCGGAACATGTTTCGCTTCAGCCTATGACGGGCAAAGCTGAGAACACTATTACCTGCACGGTCACAGTGGTAGAGCCTTTGGGTGACCGGATAGATGTGTATCTGAAAAGCAGTTCCAACGACGGATTGATCGCCAGGGTTGCTCCTCATAGCGATATTCGAGCGGGCCAGCCAATTAGCGTGCATATCAACGTCGAAAAATCTCACATCTTCGAGCCAGGCGAAACTGGAAAGAATATCACCATGGTTTCCTAATATGGTTCCTGTAAATTCAAAGAGAATGCAGGGGAAGTTGAGTTTCAGCATTTTTCTAAATAAGAAGGGATACTCCTCTTAACTGTCAATAAATTGATATTCTACCTTATACGCCAGCGCCCGTCCTCAACCCAGTGTCACTTTCATTCCTACTCTTAATACTATCTATCAAAATCTCTTAGGTCGGTCCTGCCGGTATATGAGAACCCGTGCGCGCGCACGTAACTTACTCGTGTGGCGCTCGCCTGGTTCTCCGCCAGTATCACAAGTCCTTTTTAGCATTAATGTAACATTCATTCCCATAACAACTCAAAAAAGCCTGTATTTGAACTTGATAATTCCCTGTGGCTTGCCACAGGGTGAAGAACAGGATTGTTCCTTATAAAAGTCTTTGATACCCTGCGGTCTTGCCGCAGGGTCCTTCGTTTCACAAGTGTTTGTGAACAATAGAGTTAATATTGGTCAGTTTTGACTGAAACTCGGCCAGGTTCTCCTCAGCTTCCTTGCGGCGAGCAATTTGTTGTTGAAGCTGTTTTTTTATTGCCGACAGTTTGGAATTCTGTTCGCTTAGACGCTGCCGGGTTTGCTTGTGTTCGTCATTTGCCTGTTGAACCTGTGTGCTTGTGGCCGTCAGCTTTTCTGTTTGCTGTTTGAGGTGCTGCTCGACCTGTTTGCGTTTGGTAATCTCCTGCTGGAGTTGTTCACCGGCTGCGGTCAGTTCGGCAATTTGCCGCCCGATACGTTGCTCAAGCTGTTCGCGGTCTTCTTTTAGCGCATTTTCCACCTGCTTTTGTTTGGTGATTTGGTTTTGGAGTTTTTTGCTTGCTGCCGTTAGTTCAGCGATTTGCTGTTTGAGGTGTGCTTCAGCCTGTTTGCGTTCGTTTACTGCCTGTTCGGCATTGGCTTTGATTTTGCCCATTTTTTCTGTGTGAATACGTTCCTTTTCTTCAGCTTGCGCCATAATTTTTCCTATGGTTTCATTGTAGCTTTTCTTTTCTGCCTCGGCTTCGGATTTAGCTTTAGCTGCTTCTTCAACTTCATTCTTAACCTTATCTATTTGCTCCCCAGCTTCATCGGCTCTGGCTTTTTCGTTGGCGATCGCTGCTTCTGCTTCGGCTTTGAAGCTGGTAAGCTGTTGTTCGTACTCAGCTTTGATTTTAGCAATCAGAGCTTCGGCTTCGGTCTTAATCCTGACAATCTCCTCTGCAGCTTCGTCTGCTCTGGCTTTTTCCTCAGCTATTTTTCGTTCAGCCTCGGCTTTGATGTTGGCGAGCTGTTGTTCGTACTCAGCTTTTATTTTAACAATTTTCTCTTCGTTCTCAGTTTTAGCTTTGGCTATCTGCTCTGCACGGTCCTTTTCTTTCTCGGTAAGTTCCGCCTCGAGTTGAGCTATCTGGTTGGTAAAGGCCTTTGACTTTTCTTCAGCTGCGGCCTCAGCTTTAACTATTTGCTCGGCAGCTTCGTCTGCTCTGGTTTTTTCCTCAGCTATTTTTCGTTCAGCTTCTGATTTGAGCTTGGCGGTCTGATCATGGTACTCAGCTTTGATTTCAACATTTGCCTGTTGGGCCTGAACTTCTGCCTTTGTCTTTTGTTCGGCAAGCGCCTGTTCGAGTTTCTCGTTAGCAGCTGTCAGCTCGTCGGCCCGTTGTTCAATGTGCTGCTCAAGCTGGTTAATGTGCTCTTTTAGTTTGTTTTCTGTCTGGGTCTGTTCGGTTATTTGATGTTTGAGCGGCTCATTTGCCGACGTTAATTCGTCAATCTTCTGCTTGAGTGATTTCTCTGCCTCTTGGTGTTCGGATATTTGACTTTGAAGCTGTTCGTTCGTTGTTATTGTTGTTATTAATTCATCAGCCTGTTGTTTGAGTCGCTGCCGGACCTGCTGTCGTTCGGTGATTTCGTTTTGGAGCTGTTCTTTGGCGGTGGTTAATTCAGTATTTTGCCGGTTTAGGCGTTGCTTAAGTTGGTCGCGTTGTTCATTGAGCTCATTTTCAGTAATTTCATGTTCAGTTAGTTGATGATGGAATTGTTGGTTTGCAGACGTTAATTTGTCAAGCTGTTCTCTGAGGCGTTCTTCGGTTTGTTTTTGTTTGGTGATTTCGTTTCGGAGTTGTTGGTTTGCCGTTGTCAGTTCTGTTGTTTGGTCGCTGAGATGGTTCTGAGCATGGGCGGGTTGGGTGGTATCTGCAGCAAAAACGACAAGTCCGACGGTCTTACCTTCTTTGTCCCTGGCTGTGGTCATTTTGGTCTGCGAGCAGAATAGTGTTCCATCACTTCGCACACGTTCTACCGGGCCGGCAAGTTGTCCCCTGCGTTTTGATTCTTCAATAAAATCAGCTACGAAGGTTTTCATCTGCTCTTCGGTATGGAATGTGCTAATATGTTTGCCAATCAACTCATCGGTGGCGTTGTAGCCGTGCATCACGGCCCAGGCAGGATTAAAGAAGCGAATGGTTCCAGCCAGATCTATCACGACAACCCCATCAGCAATCTGTTCAGGGATTACTGTTATCTGCTGCAGTATCTGCTCGATTTGCTTATCAGTAGCAATTATATCATTCATCGGACCAATCCCGGAAAGACCAACGCCGCTTCTCCACTTATGCATCCTGAGGATTTCATTAATAAACGTATATTTTTATGACAATACACGTACACTGCCCCCATCCCTGATAGGCAATCTGTATTATTATAATGACTTATAGGCCGGAGGTCAAGATTTCAGTTGTTGCGGCCAAGCGATGGGGCAAAGCGAGCTAAAAAAGCTTTGAAATGGCCAATACAGCTGTTTTTTTGCTGAACGAATTGTTCAGCAGGGGCTAAAGGGGGCTGGCTTGTCATTGTTGGTTGAGCTTCTGTGTGGTGAGACGACTGTACGGAAGTGGATTGATCCCAGCGCATCTTGTCTGAGGTGGGGATGTTCGGGTCATTTTTTGGTTTCAGTATTGCTTTGAAGATATCATCCTCTGTTACCAGGCCCAGTATTTTGCCTTGTTGGTCTGCCACAGGCAAAACATGTACGTGAAGCCGAGACATATTTTTCATTATAGCCGCGAGCGGTGTCTGGGGCTTTATAATGTGAACGGGCCTGCTCATTATCCATTTGATTTTTATTTGAAGCGTGGCATCATCCATAGGTCGACGCCATTTGGCAAACATAGGCCGCAGGTAAGGACTGATCGCGCCTTCTAAATCAGACTTGGATACAATGCCTTCAATCTTTCCTTCCCGACCTACGACCATATAATTAGTATCGTGTTGCTGCATTTTAGCGAAAGTTTGCTGAACGCTATCTTCATGTCCTGCCCAAACAAGCTCCTTTTGCATGACATGTTCTGCGCATAATTCTAAAGCTGTCAAGGATGGTTCGCCCGGAAGGTTCGCCCGTGACTGTGCCATTTTTTCTATGCTTTTGGAAACATCGTTCGCAGCGGACATTTTGCTTTCGGTTATTGTCGCTGATTTTTCTTCAATATCGGCGTTGGGGGCATTTGTGTCGGTGTTATCTGTTTTTTGTTCAGTACTATCCGCCCCGGCTTTTTCTTCTGTTTGTTCCTTGGCTGGTTCTTGTTCCTGGATATCGTCTTCGATTTGTGCCTTGACTTCGGCTATCTCCTCTTCGGCTTCAGACTCGGCTTGTGCTGTCGTATCGGCTTGTTCCTCTACCTTTTCTTTCGCCACGGCCTTTTCTTCTGTTTGTTCTTTGGCTGGTTCTTGTTCCTGGATATCGTCTTCGATTTGTGCCTTGACCTCGGCTGTCTCCTCTTCGGCTTCAGACTCGGCTTGTGCTGTCGTATCGGCTTGTTCCTCTAC